>DATGLK010000103.1 GCA_035294265.1 Candidatus Binataceae bacterium | reverse complement strand
CTTGTTATGGAACAAGCCGAGCGTGCGATTGCCCGCATCACGCGCGCCGAGATGGAACGGCGCTGGGCGCTGATGCGTGCGCATTTGGCCGAGCGCGGGGTGGATGCGTTGGTTACTACTGCGCGTGGCCACGATACCCTGGCCGGTTATGTGCGCTGGTTGACCGGCCGCCCGCAGGGCGGCTATCTGCACGTCCTGATTTTTCCGACCCGCGATCCGATGATCAGCATCGAGCACGGCCCGATGGGGCGCCGACAGAACTTGAGCGGCGATGATCCCGAGCGGCCCGGACAAGGCGAGCTTATCACGACTGCGTCGATCGGATCGGTGGAGTACACCAAGGCCTACGAGGCGGAAATCGTTGCCGACGTCGTTCGCCGCCGCGGCTATCGCAAGCTGGCGCTGGCGGGCGCTGGAGCGATGCCTTTTGGCTTTGTCAGCGCGCTCCGCGACATCCTGGGCGCGCAGGTAGAGTGGAGCGATGAAACCCAATTCCTGGACAAGTGCAAGGCTATCAAGAGCGCCGAAGAGGTCGCTGCTATCGAGCAGACCACGCGGATGCAGGACGAGGTGTTTGAGCGCCTGCTCACGCAGATACGTCCCGGGATGCGCGACGTCGAGATAACCTCGCTGGCGCGCCACGAAGGCAATCGGATTGGCAGCGAAGGCAACGGCGTTTTTCTGGGCGGCTCGGCCAGTCCCGGCCATCCCGCCCCAATTTTGCCGCAGCATCTGCAGGGGCGGCGGCTTGGACGCGGCGATCAGTTCACGCTGTTGATCGAGAACAACGGCGCGGCCGGCTATTATGCCGAGCTGGCGCGCGTGATTGTATTCGGCAAGGCCTCCAGCGAGCTGAGTGAAGCCTTCGCTGCCTGTTGCGAAGCCCAGCATCAAACCGTGGCGCAGTTCAAGCCTGGCGCCTCCTGCCGCGAGATCTATCAATCCTATAGCGACTACCTCAAAGGAGCAGGGATGCCGCCCGAGCTGCGGCTCTATTGTCACGGTCAGGGTCTGGACCTGGTGGAACGGCCGTTGGTGCGGCATGACGAGGAGATGCGGCTGGCGGCGGACATGTTTTTGGCCTGCCATCCGGGCTACGCCAGCCCCAACCTGTTCTGTTTCATTTGCGACAACTATTTCGTGGGACCCGAGGGGCCCAGCGAATGTGCCCATCGAACGCCCAAGCAGATTTTTGAGCTGTGAGCCGCGGGCAATCTCCCGGTGGAGATCGCACGCGGCGAGAAACCGAGAGAAACCTCTGACGGGGAAAGATATGGCCAATCAATACAGTTTCGATGTGCAGGAAGTCGAATACCTAAGTCACAACGGCAAGCCGCTGATGGCCAAGCTTTATCGGCCGCGCGGTCAAGGGCCGTTTCCCGCCATTATCGATGTTCACGGCGGAGCCTGGTGCAATCTGGATCGTCACAGCGACACCTATCTGGGCGAGACTTTGGCCAAGGCCGGTATCGTGGTCGCCTCGGTGGACTTTAGGATGCCGCCGTGGGCGTCCTACCCGGGTTCGCTGGCAGACATCAATTTTGCGATTCGATGGCTGAAGAGTCACGCCGAGGAGTTCGGTACACGCGCGCAGCGGGTAGGGATTTTTGGGGTATCCAGCGGCGGCCATCAAGCGATGTTGCTGGGGATGCTACCCAGCGAGCCGCGCTACAGCGCCATTCCCACTCCCGCAGGTGCGCCGGCGGTTGATGCCACGGTCTGCTGCGTAGCACTATTTTGCCCGGTAATCAGTCCGTTGGGCCGCTACCGTTATGCCAAGAAGATCAAGGAGGGTGGCAAGCCCTATCCCGATTACATCGATAACGTCTTGCCCGCCCATCACAAATACTGGATTACCGAGGAGGCGATGGCAGACGGCGACCCAGTGCTGGTGTTGGAGCGCGGCGAATCAATCGCCACGCCGCCGGTACTCTACTTGCAGTCGGGCATCGACCTAGTTCATCCCGAGGCCGACCGCCATCGCTTTGTGGAAGGGTATCGCAAGGCCGGCGGCCAGCTTACGCTGGAGGTGTTCGAAGGACAGGGGGATCGCTTCCTGCGCGATTATCCCAAGACCGACGCCTCGGTGCGAGCGATGAATTTGTTGATTGAATTCCTCCAGCGCTACTGAGGCGTGCTCTCGCGCTGTCCGCCCCGTTCGATGGGTGAACGTGCGCGATGGCTCGGGTGATGAGGGGAGTCGCGCGGGGCCGGGTGCGAATTGCGGCCCCGCGGCGGGGATGGGGTTAGAAGAAGCCGGGCAGATGGTAGGCCGCCAGCCCGTTCCTCATGCCAGTGCTGATGAAGATCTCCCCATGCTTGGGGTCGAGCGCCAAACCGTTGGGCTGAACGATCAAGGTGTCGGCGCCGCGGATAATCGCGCGCGGAGCCACGTCACCATCGTCGGTCTCGTTCCATACGCCTAGAAAGCCCAAAGGCGCGGGTGCGAATTCGGAGATCGGCCCATTACAATTGGCCACCGGCGCATAGCCGCCGGGATCGTAGGGTGGGCGATAGGCGCCCTCCGAAACGGTGGCAAAAATTTTGCCGTTAAGCATCTGGACGTGCCACAAGCCGCGGATTCCGGTGGTGGGCCCGGCGATCAGGCGCAAGGGAGCGACGTCGCCATTGGTGGTGCGGTCGAAGATGAATAAGCCGCCCTGGTAATGGGCGTTGCGAGCGGCGGCAACCACCAGATTGGTCTTTGGGTCGACCGCCACACCGGAGACCACGCGCATACCATCCTTGGAATCAGAGATGACACGCAGGGGGGCGACGTCACCGTTGCCGAACAGCGGGAAAGCGGCAATGTGGGCTTGACCGTAATCGGCTATCCAGACCTCTTTATGCACCGCGTCCACCGCCACTTGCCAGGGTTGATGAAGCTCGGTGTGGGGGCCCTGGATGACGCGCAGGGGCGGCACGTTACCGCCACTGCCGCCCTTGAAGAATACGATCGAGCTGGCCAGCGGCTCGGTGGCGATAATCAAATCGTTGACCGGGTCATAGGTGATGCCGTGAGCGACCCGGGTTAGCTTGGTGCGTTGACCTTCGATCACGCGAATGGGCTCGATGTTGCCACTTGCCACACGGGCAAATGCCGCGACGCGCGGATCGGTCACTCAATTGGGGACCAAGATTTCGTCGCGCCGCGAGTCGTAGGCGATCGCGGTGGGATTGCCGAAACCGGCGTGAGGGGAGCCGGCGGGGGCGTTGCGAATCAGGCGGCGGGGCGCGATGTCACCCTGCGCATCGCGAGCAAAGACCTCTGCGGTATGGTTGAAATTGGCGACCCAGATTTCGTTGCGCACAGGGTCGATCGCCACGCCCATCGGATGCCAAATCAGGGTGCGTGGACCGCCCAGGACCCGCAGCGGGGCCGCATTGCCGTTGGCGTCGCGACGGAAGACCAGAATATCGTTGCTGATCTCGTTGGTGACAAAAATCTCGTTATGGTCGGGATCGACGGCGATTCCGGTAGGCCAGTTGAACTGGGTGCGCGTCCCTTGGATCACGCGGATGGGCGCGACGTCGCCCTTGGCATCGTCGCGGTACACCGTGATCGAGGGCGGAAAGTAGCGGCCACCGCCGTTGTAGTCTTGGTCCCACTCGCCGCGTGACCAGTTGCCGTAATTGGCAACAAAGATCTCGCCATGCTTTTCGTCCCAGGCTATTCCGTGGGGGTCGGCCATCTTTGTCCGGTCACCCCGAATGGAGCGCAGCGGCAGATCGACCTTCTCGGCGCGCAACTTGTAGAACACGATCTGGGCGTTATGCTCGACGCTCACCGCCATCTGCTGATACTTCTGGCTGACCGCGATGCCGTATGCCCCATGAGGCACCGCCAGCACCTTGGCGGTGTAGTCGCCGTCGGCGTTATACGGGAACCGCGCGATGTCATCGCCGTAGTCGTTCTCGGCGATGTAGAACTCGTGGCGGGCCGTATCCAGGCCAATTCCGGTGGCGAAGGACAAAAACGTGGCTGGCCCTTTGACCCAACCCTTGTAGGGCGTGGGCTCCTGGTCTTTGGGGCTGGCTTTGACGTTGAGATCGTAAACCAGCGCACCCTTGAGGTTGGGGTCGCTCAAGACGGCGACTCCAGCCTTGGAATCAATCGCGACGCCATTGAATTCAGGGTAGGGGTCGGAGAGTTCCGAGCATGGCTGCACCGGGCCGCCAGGGATTGAATCGAGCACCTTGAGAAACTTGGCCGACATCTCAGTGTCGATTTTCATCTGCGGAATGGCGCCCATCTTGGCGGGCGCATGAGCCAAGTCCGCGTTGGTGGCGGAGGATGCGGCATAAACCACCGGTGCAACTATTTTCCGCAAGTAAGAGAAGCAGGTCGCTGCGGACTGGGGCGCAGCGGGCAACCGTCCGCCGGCGATCAGGAGAAGGGTTGCCAGCGAGGCGCCGGCCGCGATAGCAAGTTTCCTCATTGGAGAAGTTCTCCTTTACGGCGAGCTAGGATAGCACAGTACAGTGGATAATACCCTTCCGTTGCACCGTAATTAAATGTGGTTCAATGTTGAGCGCCCAGAGATGGCCGCAGGCTGCCGGCGAGAGTTTGGGTAGGACTGATCCAGTCGCCCAGTTGGACCAGTCTATCGGGTCCAGTGACAAAACGGGGGACCTGGTACCAGTTATTCCCGATACTGGCGACGGCGCCGTTGCCGGCGTCGATCGTGCTCAGCCCCAATCCACCGTTGTTCATCAGCCGGACGGTGTTGCCGGTGCCGCTGCTGTGGATAGCGGTGCGAGGTTGGCCGGTTTGCAGCCAGCTTGCGGTGATGGTCAGGGCGGAGTCGGAGGAGGCGAGGTCGATCAGGTCCTCGCCGGGAAGCCCGCCGGTAAAATCCATCGCGACGATGTTGACGATGAGGTTGCGCAGTTGGGGACTGGCACGCAGCAATTGGGCCCCGGTTTCGGCGAACATCCCGATGGATTGGACGGAGTGATACATGGTGCCCGGCTGGAAGTCATAAACCACCGCTTGCGGGTAGCGATTTAAAGCATAGAAGCCCTGCTCGTCGGTGAATCCTCCGGACCACGCCTGGATACCGCATGGGCCGTAACCGATATCCAGATGGCGAAAGCGATGGCCCTCGGAGTTGGAATGGCCGATCAGGATGCCACAGCCGGCGAAATCCTCGATGACGACGTTTTCGATGTCGCTGTTTTCATTATTCGCGTCATTGATGGCGGAAAAGACGATACCGTTGACCACGCTGCCACCAGTACTGGGGTTGCCGATTATCAGATCGCGGGCCAGGTTGTGAGTGGATGAGGGGCCTAGGCGGGAGTTTTCATTGAATTCCACCGCCGTTCCGGGGGTGGCGCCGTTAACTTGGGCGCCATTAATCCACATTTGCTCCACTCCGCTGTCGCGAGAGTCAATAAAACGAAAGGCGGCCATCCCGGCCAGCTCCACACTTGGATTGATTTGCGTGGCCCACCGTCCGGCGCCTCTCAACACCACGCCGCTTGCTCCAGTAATGGTTACGGGAGAGGCCCAGGTGTAACTACCTGGGGGTAGCCACAACGTCCCGCCGCCGGGATTGTCGGCCGTGCGGGTAGGAAGGCTGTCGAGGGCGCGCTGAAGGATCGGAGCGTCGTCGTGGACCAACCAGGTATGGGGGCATGAAGCAATGGCGGGGTGATTGAGCCGCACCTGGGTGGCGGTTCGCGAAGCTATGATCGCTACCAGGTTGCCGAGAATCGGCCTGGCGGGCGCTTCAGGCGGTATTGAGCCAGCCGCGGCGACCGCGGGCTGGCCAAAATCATCGAAGGCGGAGATCTGGCTGTAGGTCAGGAGTCGAAACGGCCCGGTGTCGCGACTGCGGTATATGGCATAGGCGACCGCGTGCGGAACTGGGGTCCAGGTAATTAGGTTGTGATCCTCCACGCTGAGAGCATTGGCATTGAGCACCGATGGCGCCGCTGGGCTGGCGCGTGACAGCCCATGATTAGCGTCGATTGCGACAATCTCGTAGCTCCAGTGCGCAAGGTGCGGGCAAGGCAGTGTCCGACACAGCGAACGCAGGGTGGGTGCGGCCGGTGAGGGAACGGACGGCGCCGGCCCACATTGAGGCAGGCTTACGCCCTGGCCTGGAAAGAAGTCGGCGCGGCCAGTTATCTCAATCAAGGGCGAGCCGGCCTGGCAGCGTGCCGCCACGCGCAGGGTGCTGCCGCGGGAGAAGAAACCGAGGCGTGGGAGACCCAGCCCGTGCGGAGGGGACGTGAGGGCTGTAATACGAGCATCGGGAAGGGCCGCTGGCAACGCTGCTGGCGCGCTATGGGCAGGCACGCAAAGCACGCAGGCCAAGAGCATATGCCATAATTGGGAGCGCAGGATCGGTTTTACCATGTCAGGTTGGTCAGCTTTGCCGTTGTGTCAGTCAGCTTGCTTTCGAGGCGGCGGCGGCACGCGGCGTGGGGCACCTTTGGAGCAGGGGAAAATGGTGGCAAACAGCCAAAAGATCGGCGCCGAGGAAGTGGCGGTTGACTCGGCTTGACAGTCAGGATTGGGCGGCGGTACGGTCCGCGTAGGTACGTTGGCCCGCCCCCAGCGGGCCTGGAGAAGGGACCATGGGCGAGATTTTAGGGATTGGTGGCAGTCACTTTCCCGGTCTGGTGATGGCGGACCACGAGATAATGGTGCCTTTCCATCAGATCCTGGCTGCCCCCAACGTCGATCCGCGCTATCGTGACCGCGCCAACTGGCCCGCCGAAATGATAGCGGAAATGGGTCAGGATGAAGGACTCACGGCGACTCGTGAGTTGCGCCGGCGGCTGTTCGATGATTGCCGCAAGCTGCGGCGCATTATTGACGACTTCGCGCCTGACTTTGTCGTGATATTTGGTGACGACCAGTACGAGAACTTTCGCGAGGACATCATCCCGCCTTTTTGTATCTTTGGTCTGGACGACGACTTCGACGAGCAGCCCTACGCTCATGATCCCCGTTTCGCGCGCAATGCCTGGGGGGAGCCAACCGACTTCACCTTGCGCCTGCACGGCCACCGGGCAGGCGCCAAGTATTTGGCCACTGGGCTGATGCAGCGGGGCTTCCCGATGTCCTACGCCTACAAGACCCTCAATCAGCCCCATCTGGCGCATGCCTTTACCAACACGGTCTTATTCCTTGACTGTGACCGCAAGGGGTTTCCCCATCGGATCGTACCCTTTCATGTCAATTGCTACGGCAGCCAGGTAATCACGGCCAAGGGCTTCGCGGCTCATCTGTTCCAGACCCAGAAGGCTGAGGGTTTGCCAGATCCTCCTGGGCCCTCGCCAGCCTTATGCATGGAATTGGGCGCCAAGCTGGCGCAAGTGGCGAGTCAGAGTCCTTACCGGATCGTTCTGATGGCCTCGGCTGGCTGGTCGCATGCTTTTCTGTCGCCCACCAACGGCTACATCATTCCCGACCACCAGGCCGACCGGATGTTACTGGAGGCGCTCAAGCGCGGCGATTACGAAGCCTGGCGCAAGCGCACGCCGGAGGAGAACGATCGTGCGGGTCATCAGGAGCTGCTGGCTTGGATGGTTCTGGTGGGCGCGATGGCGGAGTTGGGGCGCAAGGCTTTGGTGCATGATTTCCACGAGACCTACATCTTTCGCTCCAACAATTGCTTTGCATCGTTCCCGCCGGGATAACCTCGCTTCACGCTCCGGCGCGCTCGATATGGTTTCTTCCCCTCGAAGGTTGAGGAGGAGGCGTAAAACTAGCTGAGAGAGGCAAGACGATGCTGAAGGTGGCGGGCGGCGCGAGTTTTCAAGTGGGGTGGGGGAGGCCGGTGTGGGGTAAACGGGGACGTCGGGCGTTGGCAACGGTGGCCGCGATAGTGTTGCTGGGACTGGGCGGCGGCGAATTGTGGGGGATCAACCGCAGCAACGCAGAGGAACCCAGTTTCGACGCTCTGACCAATCCGCACAAGCTGTTTCCGGCAGAGCAGGCTTTTCTCAAGGCGGTGCCAGGGATGGTAGGTGGGCCAGTACAACCCTGCACCGAGCTTATCGATCTATATCCCGAATTCAACGGGATCGCCCTGGATACGAAAAACAACTTGGCGATCCTGAGCGACACCAACATGAAGAGCGTGCTGGTGTATAATCTGGACGTGGCGGCTCCGCCCCACGCCCCTGGAATTACGCCTTATAAGGCGTGGATTCGCGGGCCTGACACCTTTTTATCCTTTGCCGCAGGGATTGCGGTCGATCCGGTAAAGCACGAATTTTATACCACCGAGAATGACGTTGGCGACGACGTAGCGGCCTTTCCCTATACGGCCAATGGCGACTACAAGTCGCGGGTGGTGGCGGTGCCTCACGGCTCCTATGGGATCGGAATAAGTCAACATTACCGTCAGATGGCGGTTGCGATTCAGCACAATGCCGAGATTATCTTCTATCGGCTGGGTTCCCACGGCGCCGAGCATCCGGTGCGCTCCATTCGCGGGCCGCATACCGGTCTGGCAGACCCGCACGGGGTAGTCTGGGACGAAGCCCATCACGAGATTCTGGTGAGCAACTACGGCAATTCCAATCAGGGCTATTGGGATCGCGACTACACCGGCGGTGGTCATTATTACCCGCCCTCGGTACGGGTCTTCAGCGATGACGCAGAAGGCGACGCGGTGCCTTTGCGGGTGTTGCAGGGACCGGCGACGCGCTTTAACTGGCCCACCGGTATGGCGGTGGACAATCGGCACAACGAATTGTTCGTGGCCAACGAACCGGCCAACGAGATCCTGGTATTTGCGCGCGACGCCAAGGGCGACACTGCCCCGCTGCGGGTCTTGGGCGGGCCGCACACCCAAATCCTGCGGCCGATGGGTGTGGCCTACGATCCGGTGCATGAAGAGTTGTGGGTGGCCAACTTCGGCCATACCGCGGAGGTCTTCGCACGTACTGCGCGGGGCGATGCCCAGCCGCGGCGCGTGCTGCGCAATGCACCCGCTGGTACGCCAGCGACCGGGTTCGGCAATCCACAGGCGGTTGCGTATGATTCCAAGCGCGACCAGATCTTGGTGCCAAATTGAGTCAGCGATCCGCGAATCGCGGCATTTGCCAGGCTGGCAAGCGACAACACCGAACCCGTGCGGATCATCGAAGGACAACACACCAAGCTGACCCGAGTGGCGCACGGGCTAACCTACGATCCCGGTAACGACGAGATAATCGCCACCGAGCCACTTGCGGCCTCGATTGTGTTTTTCCACGGCGGCGCCAGCGGCGACCATCCGCCGGATCGCGTCATTCAGGGGCCGCATACCTTGCTCCATGCGCCCTGGCAACCGGCGGCCGATGATGTGCATAACGAGTTGTGGATCGCGGACCTGGAGTCGGACGCGCTCCTGGTCTTTCCGCTCAATGGCAACGGCGATGTAGCGCCCTTGCGGGTGATTCACTACGGGCCCAAATCAGGAATGCGGCTACCCTCGGGGGTCGCGGTCGATCCGCAACGCAACCTGGTCGCGGTGGCGGCGCGTGATCGCCACTACAACGCCGCGCTGTTTGTGTTTCGGCGTACGGACAGCGGTGACGCCACGCCGCTGAGCGTGATCGAAGGTCCGGCCACAGGAATCGTGGGTTTATTTCACGTTGCGCTCTACGGTGGGCAGCTATTCGCCGGGGTGGACAATTTCTATTACGTTCCGCCCTACGACGCGGGCGGCTATGAACCGCGCGACGGATGCCAGGGGCCGACGCTGCCCTGGATGGGGCCACTGGGGTTTGTCGGCGTGTGGAACGTAACTGACAACGGCAATGTGCCGCCGCACGCGATAATTCGCGGCGCGGAGACCGGCATGGTCCATCCCAGCGCCGTGGCGGTAGACCCGATTCACGGCGAGGTCTTTGCCACCGATGGAGTGCGCAATGGGACGTTTGGATTTTTGGTGCCGGAATTTTTTCCATCGACCGCACCGCGCTGACGGTGAGGCTGGCCCTCTTAGGGAAGGATGGTGTTCAGCTCGCTTCCAGGCGAAATGGGCGTGCGGAGCGCAGGCGTCAGTCAACACTCGCGCGCCGCTGCGCCGAGCGACAACAGTTCACCCGCGTGGCGGCTTAGTCGCGTGAATCCAAGCTGACGAGGATTAACCATGGCCGCTAATCCCCAGCGGGTGGACGTGCATCATCACATGTTCCCCACTCCTTACCTGGCGCGCGAACGGGATCGCCTGATGGCGCGGCTGGGTGTCAATCCGGCCCCGCTGCTGGCATGGACACCCGCACGTTCGGTGGAGGAGATGGATAAGCATGGAATCGCCACCGCGATTGCTTCCATCTCCACGCCCGGGATCTGGTTTGGCGACAACCGTGCAGCTTGCGACCTGGCGCGCGAATGCAACGAGTACGCCGCGCGGATGGTGCAGGACCATCCCGGCCGTTTTGGCTTCTTTGCGGCTACCCCGCTGCCCGATCCCGACGGCAGCTTGCGTGAGATCGAATATGCGCTCGACGTGCTCAAGGCCGACGGGGTTGGCCTGCTGACCAGCTACGACGATCGTTGGCCGGGCGATCCAGCCTTTTTCCCGGTCTTCGAGGAACTCAATCGCCGCCGCGCCGTGGTCTTCATCCACCCCACCGCGCCGGCGTGCTGCCGCAACCTGACTATCGGCATCCCGCCCGCGATCACCGAATTTCTGTTCGATACCACGCGCGCGATTTCGAGCCTGCTGTTCAATGGGGTGTTGAGCCGCTGCTCGGATATCCGCTTTATCTTCTGCCACTGCGGCGGCACGATGACCGTGCTGGCCCATCGGATGGCCGACTTCGGTGCGCGCCAACCCGAGGTCGCAGAGCGGCTACCCAACGGCGTGCTGTACGAACTCAAGCGGCTGCATTTCGACATCGCCAACGCGACCTACGCACCCAACTTCGCCGCGATCAGAGCGCTGATCCCGCTGTCGCAGATGCTGTTTGGCAGCGATTATCCGTTTGTCCCCATGGAGGCGACGACCGGTGGAATTCCTCAGCTTGGGCTGCCGGTCGAACAATGGCGCGCCATCGATCGCGACAACGCCCTGCGCCTGTTGCCTCGTTTGCGCGGCTGAGTGGCGTCTCAGGCCGCCGCCGGAATTTGTTTGACGCTGTTGCGCAGTACCGCGGCGGCTTGGTCTTCCACTATCGTGCCTTTGAAAAAGTCCGGATTTACCTGCCCCCAGCATCGCACCGCATGGTTGAACATGAAGTCGCGAAATTCGTCTTCGTTGAGCAGTCCGTGCTCGACCATTTCGTAGGCTTCAGCGGTGACGTCACGAATGTCCCACACGTCCCAGTGGCCGATATCCGAGCTGAAGAAGGCATTGAGCTTGGCCTGATAACGATTTTTCTTGCGATCAAAGGCCCAGGCGCTGATTGGATCGTCGGCTTCACAGCCGAAGAAGAAATGGGGCACAAAGAGGTCTTTGATCTCGCGCTTGTGATGAATCTGGCAGCGGGCGAATTCATCCATCAGGGCAGGATCTTCGTTGCGCCCGCGCCAGGTGAGCATGTCAATGAAGCGCTCGGTGAGCCGGCCCTCAACGATTTCGCCGCCGTAATTACGGGCCAGCTCGAGAAAGAGTTTGAGATCGAGGTTGGCAGGGTTGTACTTGGGAATGGCCTCGATGCAACGTTTCTCAAAGTGCCCGAACAAGTCGCTGTAGAGGATGCAGGCCCAGCCCACGCCGCCCTCCAAAAAGGAGAAGTTGAGCTGGGGGAGGCGGCGGGTCACGCCGGCGAAGAACAGCCCCCGGCAAACCGCTTCGTGGGCGGCGGCGAACTGGCCGATATGGTTGTGCATGAAGTTGGTGATCGAGGTGCGCCCGCCAAAAAAGCCTTGGCCGTGGAAGGCGGGGGCGACCTTGAGTTCCAGGCATTTACGCCACACCGGATCGTAGTCGTACTCGCTGTCCACGCTCATGAAGTCCATCCAGTAGGCGAAGCGAGTGGCGTCAGCCACGCCGTACTTGCGCGCCATGTAGGGAATCGGGCGTGGCACGTAGTCGGGAAAGCAGACCGCCTTGTAGCCCAGGGCTTTGACTGAGTATTCCAGCTCCGCGATGGCTTCTTGCGGGGTGTTGATCGGGATCACGGCGACCGGGGTCATGCGGCTTGCGTGCTCGCGGTAGATGTCGGCGTGGTAGGTATTGTAGGCGCGCACCGCACATTGGCGCAGTTCGGGGTCCTCGGGCCGCATCGAGGTTAGGCCGATGCTGGGGAAAAGGATGGTGAAATCGATTCCGGTCTCGTCGAGTCGCTCGCGCAGCAGGCGGGGGAACATCATGGTGGCCTGGTCGCGGGTATTAGGGGTTCGCGACCACCAGATTGGGCGCATCGGACGAGTCTCGCGCCGCTGCTCGGGAGTAAAATTGTACCAGGCCCAGAAACCACGTGTGCGCTCCCATTCCAAGTAGCGCTCCAGCATTTTCGGGCCGCCCAACCGGCTGATATAGTCGTGTACGGCGGGCATGAATTCGGTGGTATGGCCGTCACCGTCGACCACTGGATGGGACATCCGTTTGCGCACGTCAAGCGAGCGTGAATTGCCGCTCGTGGTCATCGCATGCACCTTTTGTCAGATTGGTCGGCAAAATGGCCGCCACTGTTCGTCGGTTAAGCATTCCCGATCGCTTTCGCCGTGGCAACTGTCCGTCAGTGGTTCGGAGTGCGATTTTATGGCAGGTCGAGCCGCGGCCTGCGCTTGTTCAAAGCCGGCTACTCGCGATAAACTTCAAGCAATTGCCCCGTGAGACCGTTTTTCGTCTACAACACACTGACTCGCGCCGTCGAGGAGTTCAAACCGCTGACGCCCGGCGTGGTGACCTATTATTCCTGCGGTCCCACGGTTTATCTGCCACAGCATCTGGGCAACATGCGCAGCTACCTGTTCACTGACGTTTTGCAGCGCGCTTTGCGGTTCAACGGCTACGAAGTCCGCCACGTCATGAACATTACGGACGTCGGCCACATGACGTCGGACGAGGATGCCGGCGAAGATAAGATCGAAAAGACCGCACGCGAGCAGGGGCGCAGTCCGGCGGAAGTGGCCGAGTATTATATTGCACAGTTTCGCCACGATCTGGAGCTGTTGCATATTGAGCCGCCCACCGTGCCGCCTGGGCGCTACGCTCGAGCTACCGAGCATATTCCCGACATGATCGCCCTGATCGACCGGATTGTGAAACGGGGATACGGCTATGTAACGCAAAGCGGGGTTTATTTTGATCTCAAGCGCTGGCGTGGGCCGGGAGGTCGTGGCCGGCTGGCGCGGCAAAGCTTGGAGGAGCAATCTTCCACCCAGCGGCTGGAGCATGCGGATGACAAGCGCAGTCCGCACGATTTCGCCCTGTGGGTGCTCAACCAGCCCCATCACATCATGCAGTGGGACAGTCCGTGGGGACGCGGCTATCCCGGCTGGCATATTGAGTGCTCGGCGATGGCGATGAAGTACCTGGGGCCGACCATCGACATCCATTCGGGTGGTCTGGACCACGTGCCGATCCATCACGAGAATGAAATCGCGCAGTCGGAGGCGGCCACCGGCCAGCCCTTTGTGCATTATTTCATGCACAATGCGTTTTTGGTCGGCATGGAAGGGGCCAAGATCAGCAAGAGCGCGGGGCGCTTTCCGGTGCTGGCGGATGTGGTGGCGGCAGGCTTGAATCCGCTGGCGTTTCGGCTGTTTTGCCTGGGCGCCAAGTATCGTTCCGAGCTGGCTTTCAATATGGAAGCGGTGCGCGCGGCGCAATCCAACCTGGACTATTTCGCCGAGTTCGCGCGCAGCCAGCCCGAGCCGGCAGAAGAGGATGCGCCCTGGGCGGCGGAGTATGTAGAGCGCTTCAGGGAGGCGCTCAACAATGACCTCAATACCCCGCAGGCGCTCGCAGTGGCCTTGGAACTGGTGGCCGAGGCCTACCGGCGCGGCGACTACCATATCTGGCGCGCCCTGTGCGCCTGCGATAGCGTGCTGGGGCTGGATTTGGACGCCATGCGCCGGCGAGCCGGCAGCGGTACATTGCCGCCGGCGATCGCGACCTTGGCGGCGCAGCGCGCGGCTGCGCGCGGACAACGTGATTTTGCCCGCGCCGACGCTTTGCGCCGAGAGATCGAGGCGGCCGGGTACGAAGTCAAGGATACCGCGCAGGGGTCGGTTATCCAGTTGCGAGGGGTATGAGCGGTCCGCGCAGTGAAGGAGAGCGGGCTGGTTGCTAAAATTCGCCCAACCTGCGGTGGGGCCGCGGGCGGGAAAGGACAATTTTCATGGCGGTTGAGTTGAAGACTTTCGATACGCGCTTGACCGGGCAAAGCCCCGAGGTGCGAACCCTCAATCCCGCCCAGACGCCATATTATCTGCCCATTGGCGACGAAGCTGAGATTTTTACTGCGGCCTACAATGCCCGCCTGCCGGTATTGCTCAAGGGGCCGACTGGATGCGGCAAGACCCGCTTCGTGGAGCATATGGCTCATCGGCTGGCGGCCCAACCCGACGGTCCGTGTGAGCTTATCACGGTGGCCTGCCACGAGGATTTGACCGGCAGCGACTTGGTCGGTCGCTATCTGATTCAGGCCGACGAGACCGTGTGGATCGACGGTCCGCTGACTCAGGCGGTGCGGCGCGGCGCGATATGCTACCTGGACGAGGTGGTGGAAGCGCGCAAAGATACCACCGTCCTGATTCATCCGCTCTCCGACCATCGGCGCATCCTGCCGATCGAAAAACGGGGCGAAGTGCTGTCCGCGCACGAGGGCTTTTTGCTGGTCATTTCTTACAATCCCGGCTACCAGAGCATTCAGAAAAACCTCAAGCATTCCACCCGCCAGCGCTTCGTGACGATCGAGTTCAACTATCCCCCCGCGGAAAAGGAAACCAACATCATTGCTCACGAAGCCGGAGTGGATCAAAACTGCGCGGGCCAGTTGGCCTTGCTAGGCGAGAAAGTGCGCAACTTGAAGTCCTCGGGGCTGGAAGAAGGGGTTTCCACCCGCCTGCTGATCTACGCCGGCGAATTGATCCGTAACGGGATTGCGCCGCGGCGCGCCGCCACCGTGGCGGTGACCTGGTCGCTGACCGACGAGGCCGACAGCAAGCGTGCGATCGACGAGATCGTCAAGGCGATTTTTCCCTGAGTGCCGGCGTCCAATTTTTCCTATCGGCTTGGAGGATTTAGAGCGTCGTGATCGACTTGCGTAGCGATACCGTGACCCTGCCCTCGGAGGCGATGCGGGAGGCGATGGCACGCGCCGAATTGGGCGACGACGTCTTCGGCGAAGACCCAACGGTCAATCGGCTGCAGGAACGTGCCGCCGCGCTGATGGGCAAGGAAGCGGCCTTGCTGGTAGCCAGCGGTACGATGGCCAACCTGATTGCCCTGTTAGTTCATTGCCGGCGTGGCACCAAGGCAATTGTCGGGTCGCGCTCGCATAGCTACGTGTACGAGGGTGGCGGCGCCTCGGCGCTGGGCGGGATCGTCTTTGCGCCGGTACGCAATCTCGACGACGGCCAGCTTGATCTAAGTGAGTTGGCGTATCAGGTGGCAACGCCGCCCGATGCTCATTTCGCGCCGCCCGCACTGGTTACTCTGGAGAACACTCACAATCAATGCGGCGGGGTAGCGGTGCCGCTCTCCCACATGCGCGAGGTCGCGACGATAGCGCGGGGGCGCGGGTTGGCGACCCATTTGGACGGGGCACGCATCTTCAACGCGGCACTGGCGCTGGAGAGCGAAGCTGTGACCCTGGCGGCCGAGGCCGACTCGGTTTCCTTCTGCCTGTCCAAGGGGCTGGCCTGTCCGGTGGGCTCATTGCTGTGCGGCAGCGCGGCCTTTATTCAGGAAGCCCATCGAGTGCGCAAGGTGTTGGGCGGTGGGATGAGGCAGGCGGGGATCATCGCCGCCGCCGGCCTGATTGCGCTGGACCAGATGATCGATCGCCTGGGCGAAGATCACAGCAACGCCCGCGCGCTGGCGCAAGGCTTGGGACTGATCGCCGGGCTACAGGTGTGGCCGGCTGCGCGGCGCACCAACATGGTTTTTTTCGACGTTGAGGGCGAAGAGGCGCAGGCGCGCAGCTTCGAGGCCGAAATGAGGTCGCGTGGGGTGCTGATCGGGCGACGTGGCGGGGTCAGTTTTCGTGCCGTGGCGCATTACGGTATTGACCGAGGAGCGATCGACCGGACGGTAATGGCAGCACAGGCGGCGGCCAAGGCGCTGAGCAATTAGCGTGCTTGCACGGATACCCTTGTCAACCCACCGCTTATCCGCCTTGAACATAGTGAACAGCGCGGGTGAATTTGGAGAAATTTTCATAGTTCCTACCCCTGCGCTCCCTCTCTGGCTAGGGATGGGGACGACGGCAGAGTACCCCCCAGTAGCGGTTTCCGGTGCGCGAGAAAAGGCGGGAAAGCGGGGTTTACCGGCCCCGTATCCGCCAAACCTCCAGCCTAACCTCACCCCGCAAGCGAGAGGGGAGCTTATGGGTCGGGGGCGCCCCCATGGGTGGACGAAAACTGATGAGAATAAAATAGAGCAGGGGCGCGCCGCCGCAACCCATGCGAACTGTTTACTCCCTGACCAGGGGTTTTATTGCCCCGTTCGCAATCTCCCCTTCCTGCCCGGGGAGGGGATCCAGGGCAGGGTATCCTTATTACGCCGCAGCAGTGCTGACAGCATCTATTTTCACAGTAGGTTGCAGCGCTCGCTCGGGCCTGAGCTGAAAACAACCCAGCCCTTGCGAGCTGGGCAAGCCGCCACGCTGGCGGGGAAGTAATCCATGGCGGATAACCCGCTGGCGGCGCTGTTTTCGCTGGGCGGTCACCTCGCCTTGGTAACCGGAGCTTCCTCAGGCCTGGGGGTGGAATGCGCACATGCGCTGGCGATGGCTGGTGCCGATTTGGTAGTAGTGGCGCGCCGCGGCGAGCGGTTGGAGACGCTGGCGCGCGAATTGCGCGAGAGTCATGGTGTGCGGGTGTTGCCGATCGCGGCCGACCTCACGCGCGGCGCCGATCTAGATCGGCTGATGGTGGAGGCTGCGGAGCTGGGCGAGATCGATATTCTGGTCAATAACGCCGGCATCGCTCCTACCGGACGTGCCGAGCGGCTGCGCCGTGAGGTGTGGGATGAGACGCTGGCGGTCAATCTGACGGCGCCAATGATGCTGGCGCAACGGGTCGCCGCCGGCCTGATCGAGCGGCGCAAGCCCGGGCGAATTATCAACATTGCCTCGGTGTTGGGTGCGGTCGGCACCGGTATTTATCGGCTGTCGGCCTATACTGCCAGCAAAGGGGCGCTGGTCAATTTGACCAGGCAATTAGCGATCGAATGGGCGCCGCACGGGATCAACGTCAATGCGATCGCGCCCGGTTGGATTCCCACTGAAGCGACCGCGGGCGGGCTGGCGCGGCCGGGAAATCGCGAGAAGATGGAAGCGCTAACTCCACTGGGCCGTTTGGGGCGGCCCGATGAGATTCGCGGGGCGGTGATATTTCTGGCCAGCCCCGCGGCAAGCTACGTGACCGGCGCGCTACTGGCTGTAGATGGCGGCTATTTGGCGTGGTGACGCCAAAGCGCCAAGCAGCGAGCAATCGATGACCAAAGCACCTTCGCTGCGGCAGCAACTCTTTCATCGCAAGCCGATTGCGATGCTTTTGGAGGACAGCCGCACCCACGGGGGTGGCCTCAAACGCGCCTTGGGCGCGCTCGATCTGACCGCGCTGGGGGTCGGCGCGATTATCGGCGCGGGAATTTTCGTGCTGACCGGCGTGGCGGCAGCGGAGATGGCGGGGCCAGGAGTAATCATTTCCTTTGCGGTCTCGGGGCTGGCCTCGGCCATGGCGGCGCTGTGTTACGCGGAGTTTGCCGCGATGATTCCGGTGGCCGGCAGCGCCTATTCCTATTCCTACGCCACGATGGGCGAGTTGGCGGGTTGGATCATCGGATGGGATCTGATCCTGGAGTATGCAGTCGCCTCGGCGGCAGTGGCGGTGGGATGGTCAGGCTATTGCCGGGTGATTCTGGGCGGGCTGGGAATCCATCTGCCTTATGCCTTGAGCCATGCTCCCGGGGCCGGCGGTGGAATCCTGGATCTGCCCGCATTGCTGATCGTCGCGGTGGTAACCACCATCTTAGTGATTGGGATTTCGGAGAGCGCGCGCGTCAATTCGATTATCGTCGCGGTCAAGCTTTTTGCCGTCGGCGTGGTGATTGTGGTGGGGGCGTTTTACGTCCGTCCCGCCAACTGGCATCCCTTCGTTCCCTTTGGCTGGAGCGGAATCATGCACGGTGCGGCGATCATATTTTTCGCCTACATCGGCTTTGACGCGGTCTCGACCGCGGCAGAAGAGGTGATCGACCCGGCCCGCGATCTTCCCCTGGGCATCCTGGGTTCGCTGGCCGCCTGCACCTTGCTCTACATCCTGGTCGCGGCGGTGCTGACCGGGATGACCCCCTACAAAACGATCGACGTCAACGCGCCGCTTTCCTCCGCCTTTGTCAACTTGGGGCTCAATTTAGCCTCTGCTACGGTATCGCTGGGGGCGGTGGCGGGATTGACCTCGGTGTTGCTAGTTATGATGTTAGGGCAATCGCGGGTATTTTTCGCGATGTCGCGCGACGGTCTGCTGCCGCCTATCTTTTCGCGAATCCATCCGCGCTTCCGCACGCCCTATTTTCCCACGATTTTAACCGGGACCGCGGTGGGAATCACCGCGGCGCTGTTGCCGATTCAGGAAATCGCCGAACTGACCAATATCGGCACCCTGTTCGCGTTCGTGCTGGTGTGCATGGGGGTTTGGATCATGCGCCATATCGATCCTCAGCGCGCGCGCCCGTTCGCCACTCCCTTCGTCCCGCTGGTGCCGATCGCGGGTGCGCTGGCCTGCGGCTATCTAATGCTCAGTCTGCCGGTCGTGACCTGGATGCGCTTCGTGGTCTGGCTGGCGCTGGGGTTGGCGGTCTATTTCAGCTACGGTCGATGGCACAGCCGCGTCAGCCGCGGCCGCGACCAGGACGGCTCCTCATTGCCGGGGGAGGTTGCGCAACCCTCACGATAGGTTCGGCGCGCGCCTTGACAGCAGCGCATTCGCTCTTTTGTAATCGCAATCGTGGCGGCATGATGATGAAGGCCACGCGCGCCCTTGAGATCGCAGGTGGCACACCGTTTAACTTCTAACTAACAAGAGGATTGTTACGCCAATGGGAATGCTTGATGGCAAAGTGGCGATAATCACCGGAGCTGGTCGTGGGATCGGGCGCGAAGAGGCGCTGTTAATGGCCAAGCACGGAGCCAAGGTGGTGGTCAACGACCTGGGCTCGCATTTCGACGGCACCGGCGAATCACGCTCGCCAGCCGAGGATGTGGTCAAGGCGATTCGCGCCGCGGGGGGTGAGGCGGTCGCTAATTATGAAAGCGTGGCCGATTTCAAAGCGGCCAAGCGAATCGTGGAATGCGCGCTGGACAACTTCGGCAAGCTCACCATCCTGGTAAACAATGCCGGCATTTTACGCGATCGCATGATTTTTAACATGTCGGAGGAGGATTTCGACGCCGTTGTCTCGGTCCATCTCAAGGGCTCGTTCAATTTGGCTCGCCATGCCTGCGCCTATTGGCGCGAGCAGCAGAAGTTGGGCAACAGCTTGCCTGGACGACTGATTAACACCAGCTCGGACTCGGGATTGATCGGCAACGTGGGCCAAACCAACTACGGTTCGGCCAAGGCCGGGCTGGCAGCGATGGCGATGATTATCGACATGGAAATGAGCCGCTACGGCGTAACAGCCAACGCGATCGCGCCGCTAGCCCGCACCCGCATGACTACCGACGCGCTAGCGGGCGCGCAGCGTCAGAGCGCGGCGGCGATGCCTGCGCCGGCGTCCGGGCAATTCGATCCGCGTGATCCCTCCAACATCGCGCCGCTGGTGGTATGGCTGGCTAGCGATGACGCCAAGGATGTACACGGTGAAGTCTTCCGCTCGGGCTACGGCGCGGTCTGGGTGATGAAGGGGTGGCATTCGGTGGCTCAGTTCAAAACCAGCCAGCCCTGGGATCCGGCCGAATTGGGGGCCAAACTCAAGAGCGTGCTGGCCCAGGGGTTGACCAAGAAGGAAACGATGGCCGAAGTGGTTGCTTCGGCACAGGGCTGATGAGTTCGGACCGGCCGCGCGCGGAAACCTCCCCTGGCGCTTCCGCGCGCTATCGTTCGGTCCTCTTTATCTGCGCCGCGAACACGGCTCGCAGCGTGATGGCCGAGCATTTGTTGCGGCGTGAGTTGGTCGGGCGAGGGTTGGTTAATGCGATCGCGGTGCGCTCGGCGGGGATCGCGCCCTTTGCCCGCGACGGTGCGCTGATCTCATTGGATACGCGGCTGGTCCTGCGCAACGAAGGAATCATGCTGGGAGAAGCTGAGACTTCGACCGATTTGCGCCGCCATCCCGAGCTGATCGAGCAGGCCGACCTGATTCTCACCATGACTGCCAGCCAGACCTCCGAGCTCTGGGAGCGCTTTCCCGCCGTCAGCGGTCGTCAAGTTTTTACACTGCGCGAGTTTGCCGGGGAAGCGGGAGACGTCGATGATCCCTTTGGTCAAGGCGACGACGTTTTCGCCGCTTGCTTAAATCAGATCAAGCGGCTGTTACCCGCAGTAATCGAGCGCCTCATGCGCGGGTAGAACTCGCGCCATGGGGTGTGGACGGGTCATCTCCAGTCGGTGAGCAGCCATCGATGGGGCGCGAGCGAAGCCGCTCGCATTGCATGAACCGAGAGCACGCCGGTTGTACAAACAAACAATGAGGCTGGTGGCAAGGGGCTTGGGAGTCGCGCTGACCAGTTCGCGGCTCTCAAGCGGGGGTGAGCTCAGGCGCGGGGCGCAGGCCCAGCGCGCTTGCAGGGAGTAGAAAAGGGGTAAGCGCGGCGGCGGTACATAAAAAGACGTCCAGCCACAGTACCGCAAATATACTGGAGTAGGCAGCCAAATAGCCCAGACCAACCATCAGCAAGGCGCCCATCGCGTTGGAAAAGCCCATGGCGAAGCCCGAACCGATCGAGCGGTTTTCGGGCAGCAAATCCTGGCCGACTAGAATTTGGGCAGGGTTGGAGGAAATCAAAGCCATCCCAATTCCGGCTAGCAGCAACCACATCAGCGGTCCCGGAAAGAGTAGGAGCAGAGCTAGACAACTTGCCGCCATCGCGCCCGATAACACCATGATGGGACGTCGCCCGATGTGGTCGGAGAGATGGCCGCCGACGATGTTGCCGGCCACGCCCGCGAAAAGGATCACGGTGATCAGCGAGGCTCCGCCCACCAGCGAGCCGCCGCGGCGTACCCAGAGAATGGGAAGAAACGTGACCAGGCTGTATTGAACCCCGGATTCCAAGCCGACATAAGCGACCAGGGTGGCCAATGCCAGACGGCGGCCGCGCCAGATCACTCGGCGCGAGCGGTCGGGATGGCGCGGCAGGTGAGGCAGGCGGGGAGCCAGAAAGGGCAGCGATAGGAAGGCGGGAAGGCTGAGCAGAGGCAGCCAATGCAGGCCCCGGCCGACAACTACCAAGCTGGCGAGCAAAGGCCAGATCGCCTGGCCTAGCTGACCCCCGAGCAAGAAGGTGGACATGCACAGGCCGGTGCGCTGGACCGGCAGCACGCGCACGCTGGCCAAGGCTTGAGGGTGAAACATCGCTCCCGAGAGCCCAACCATCAGCAGCGCTCCGGCCAGGCTCCAGTAGCCTGGCACCCAGCCGATGAGCGCACCGCCCAAAGCGCTACCCCCAACGCCGCATAGAATAAAGGCCCGCCCTCCCAACTTGTCGGCGAACCAGCCAAAACATGGCTGCAGGGCCTGCCCCACCAGCAGCGAGGCCATTACCACCCCGACCAGCCGCAGCGGTATTTGCAACTGGGTGAGGACTGCCGGCAACACGCCAGGAAGAAAAGTGGAGGTGCCGTCGAGCAGGAAATGAGACCACGCCAACAACAGGATCGCGCTGATGGGGGCCAACGCGGGGCCGGTGGCGGCGGGCGTGCCAACTACCAGAGGTTCGCTTGTCGAGGCGCTTTCCATATACTCCGTGCCGCGCTGGGCGAGCCGACCGTCTTTGCCCAAAACGTTAAATTAAAGAACAACATCTATCTCATAGCCCAAGAGCTTGCATCACCAAGACGATCAAGTTTTCGCCACTGTCGAGCAGCTCGGACCAGGCGAGACAATTTTTATTCAGTCAGATTGCGCTATTGCATTGCTGCGGGTTCCTCTCCAAGGTTGGCGGTTGTGATGCGGGAGAAGCGACCGGTTACCAGGCTGGCAGCGTCGGTGGCGGGATTGTTTTTGTCGCTGCTGAGCGTGGGTGCCGACGCTCAAAGCGTCCCGACCGCACCCTCGGCGTGGACCGCCTCGCCATGGGCGCCGGTAATTGCTTATTTTGCCGATTGGCTTCCCCGGGCGAAGCGAATCCAAAACCAGCAACCGCACTGGATTTCTCCTCTGGTTACCACAACGCCTCGATTGGAAGAGAAACTGCGCTACGATCAGCTCTGGCAATCGCAACCACGCGGTGCGGCGATCGACAATTTTGGTGGTGGTAAAGGGGTCGATCTGTTGCCGTTCCAGAACACGCTGATTGTGGTCGGGATTCCGGCGTGGATTGCGCGCAACGGCACGCTGCCGCGTAGCAGCAAGAGTTCGCCACAGCCAGGCGACGGCTGGAGCGACGAAAATTTTCTGTTGAAATACCGGGTGGCGGCGGCCAACGAGGAGCAGGGCAATTACATTTTTAGCGTTCTTATGGGTATCAGCGTGCCCAGCGGGGATAACGGCAACAGCGCTGGTCACGCGATCTTCACGCCGGCGCTAGGAGCGGGCAAGGGTTACGGCAAGTTTGACGTGCAGAGCAACCTGGCGGTTTCCTTTCCCAACGGTGGTATGGATCGACTGGGGATGCCGCTGGTGTGGAATACCGCCTTCCAATACCAGGTACATCGCTATTTTTGGCCAGAAGTGGAAGTCAATTACACTTGGTGGCCCGACGGCGCGCGCGCAGGCTTGAATCAGGTCTTTCTTACCCCGGGGCTGCTGATCGGGCGGGTAAGCATCTGGGAACGGTTGGAGATTACTGGGGGAGCCGGTTACCAGATCGCGGTCACCCATCAGCCGCTCTATAACCATGCGGTGATAGCCTCGCTGCGCCTGCCGTTCTAATTCGCGCCGATAGTGGCGTTCCTGGTCAAGAAAGGCCATCAAGGTCGACATCCACAGTTTTTTTGGCGCTAAAACTGGAAAAACTGAAATATCGATGACATAAATTGATCTCGCGCTGGAGAGTTGGGCGCACCAACTGGTTGCCCAGCGTCGAATACCATACAGCGCCAGGGGTAAGCGATGGCTGCGAAAGCTCCGCGGGTCGCCCGGCTCAGAAAATCCGCCCTACGCAAGCCGCGCCAGCATCATATGCTGGCCGAGCGGCCGAAACTGGGTAAGCAGCATTATCGCATCCTGGCCTTGTGCTGGGCGGGCTGGATTTTCGACATCTATGACTTAATTCTATTTACCTTCCTAATTCCGCCCATCAGCATCTCGTTGCATCTGAACAAGCTGCAGATGTCTTACGCTCTGGGGGTCTCGCTGGGCGCTAGCGCGTTGGGTGGGATTGTGATGGGAGCGCTGGCGGACCTATACGGCCGCAGGCGCGTGCTGGAATGGACCATCCTCACCTACAGCGCGGGCACGCTGCTCAGCGGCTTCGCTCACGGCTTGGTCAGCCTGATCGTCTTTCGCATCATTACCGGCTTCGGAGTGGGAGGAGAATGGGCCACTGGCCACACCTATATTGGCGAAACTTTTCCGCCCCGCTTCCGCAGTCGCTATGCCGCCTTCATGCAGACCGGGGGCTCTGTAGGCTGCCTGATGGCGGCGGCGATAGGCGGGTTCGTGGCGCCCCATCTAGGCTGGCGCCTGGTGTTCATCATCTCCGCGCTGCCGGCAGTGCTCTCGGCCTTCGTGAGGCGGGCCTTGCCGGAATCCGACGTGTGGTTGGCGCGACATCCCGAGGCCCGCAAGGGGCGGCTGTTCATTTTGCCCCGCTTAAGCCACGTGATGGATCCGATCCGCAATCTGATGACCGGACCCCATCGCCGTGATTTCGTGCGCTCGATCATCCTGTGCTCGTTGGACATGTCGGCCTTCTATATCGCATTTTCCTGGTTGCCGACCTATTTCGAGGAACAACGTCATCTATCTGCCGGTACCGCGGCGCTGATTATTTCGATTGCCTACGTGGGAATTCTGCTGGGCCAGTTGATCTTTGGCTATTTAGCCGACGCGATCGGTAGGCGGGCCTCCTTCAGCGTGTTTTCCTGTATCATGGCTACCGGGCTACTTTCGATCACCTTGTTTTGGAGCGACACTGGTGGTTCTTTTACGGCCGTGGGCGGGGCCATGTTCGTGACCGGCTTTGGGGCGGGGATGTTTGGTGGTTACGGCCCGCTGTTTACCGAACTGTTTCCGACCGCAGTGCGCAATACCGCGATGGGTGGGGCTTACAACATGGCGCGTGGAACCCAGTTGTTCACTCCCACCCTGGTCGCCTTGCTGGCCCGGGAGCTCGGTCTAAGCGGCGGCATTGCGTTGTCGGCGGCCTTTGCTTTGGCTACCGGGGTCTACGTCTGGACCTTTCCGCCCAACTCCAGCAAGATAGCTTCAGAGGTCGAGTAGGAACCAAATCGGCTCGCGTCGGGTTAACAGGGGTATGACGCGATCGAAGTCAGCACTGGGACAAATTGCTTTGCTGGCGCTTGTGCTAGGCGCTGCTGTGGCTTCGCGGGCGCTGGCCGCTCAGCAAACTGCGGTACTTGCGGGCGGATGTTTCTGGGGCGTAGACGCGGTCTTCAAGCACGTCAAAGGCGTTTCGCAAGTAGTCTCCGGTTACTCCGGGGGAGCGGCTCAAACCGCGCATTACGACTTGGTCAGCGAGGGTGATACCGGGCATGCGGAATCGGTTGAAATCACCTACGACCCAGCCCAGATATCCTACCGTCAGTTGCTGCAGGTGTTTTTCCTGGTCGCGCACGATCCCACCCAGCTTAACCGTCAGGGGCCGGACGTGGGAAGCAATTATCGTTCGGTAGTCTTTTACGCCGACCAGGCGCAAGAAACCGCCGCCAAAAGTACTATCGCAGAGCTAAATCGGGAACACGTTTTCGCAACGCCGATCGTGACCCAGGTCGTGCCCTTGAAGGGCTTTTATCCAGCCGAAGCTTATCATCAGAACTTCCTGGAGCGGCACCCAGACAACCCCTATATCGTGTTCAACGATCTGCCCAAGCTAAAGCTTCTGCAGCAGAAGTTTCCCACCCTCTATCGGCCCTGACCGGTCCGAGCAGCTTCGCGCGCCGTTGGGATAGGGGCGATGGCAGGGGTGGGAAGCTGGTGGCTAGTGAGGATGGGCGCTGCCGCTTGTCCGTGCTCCCGGGCCGATGCTAAGAAGGGTGCGGCGCGTGCTGTTTTTAGTCATCGGTCGCAAAGCAGTTTCCATCGACCCGGCCGTGGTCCATAATCGAAACAGGGCGGGCGGTGGTATAACGCAATGCGAAATGCGATTACCGGTCCCGCGAGGAGCGATGCGCGCGAAGCTGGCCACAATCGCTTTGGTGCTGAGCGTCGGACTCATGATCCTCGTCGGCTTCTTCGGTCTGGCTCCGGCGCAGGACTCTCCCGACCATAGCCCAGTCTTTCTGGTGGCGACGCCCGATCTGGGCGATCCGCTGTTTTCACAATCGGTCATCCTGATGCTGCCCAACAGCAAGCTGCCCTTGGTGGTAGGATTGATCGTCAATAAGCCCACCCAGATCGGGCTGGCTAAGCTCTTTCCCCGCAATCCGGCTCTCAAGGGAGTGACCCAGACCGCCTTTTTGGGCGGTCCGGTGGACGTCGAGACGCCAGCCGTCCTCTATCGGGCAGCGCGTGCCTCGCCCCAGGCCACCGAGCTTTTTGATGGAGTTTACGTTAGCCTGGATCCCAGCTTCGCAATCGACATGTTTAAACGCCGACCGATTGCCAGCGACGTGCGCCTGTACCTGGGCCGCGCGCAATGGGCTCCCGAGCAGTTGCACGGCGAGATGCAGGAGGGATCCTGGTATGTGCTGCCTGCCGACCCCGAGGTGGTCTTCAGCGCCACACCCGGGCAAGTGTGGCACACCCTGGTGGAGCGCGCTCAGATGGAACGCGCGCTGGCACCCGATGAGACTCCGTCGGTGCCGCTTCGGTTGAAACCGGTGCTCGATCTGAGTCCGCCGTCCACTCCCGCCTATCGCGTTTTCGCGCCGTGACCGAGCTGTAGCAGACCGGGAAAAGTTCGCGCCCTCTGCGCCCGGCTCTCTTATTGCTGCTTGGTCAGAAGATTGGGCAAGCGAGCTGGTCGTTTACGAAGGATACGGCCTGCTGAAACTACAGGTGAGGTTTATCTGCCGTTGTTAAGATGGACGCTGGCACTGGCTCGGCGAAAGAAGCCGGATTAGGCTTCGTTGTTTTAAGGATGGGGAGATGTTTTATCCAAGGAGAATCTACTTGAAATGAGTGCGATGGGGGAGGCAGCGGTGCTGGTGGTTGGGGCTGGCCCGACCGGTTTGATGATGGCTTCGGAATTGGTCCGTCACGGGCTGAGTTGCAGGATAGTTGATAAGGCGCCCGCGCCTTCGGAGCATTCCAAGGCCGCTGCGATCCAGGCCCATACCCTGGAGATTTTCGAGGCCTTGGGAATCGCCGAGCGCTTTGTCGATACTGGTGTCAAGGTCCACGGAATCAGCGCCTACAGCGGGGGCAAGCGAATCTTGCACGTGACCCTCGACGGATTGGAAAGCCGTTACAATTTTGCGTTGATGCTGCCGCAGGACCAGACCGAGCGGCTCTTGGGGGAGTATGCGAGCGCCCTTGGAGTGCGGGTCGAGCGCAATGTCGAGTTGGTGGGGCTTGAACAGGACGGCAACGCAGTGACCGCGTGCCTGAAGGGAGTCGATGGTGAAGAGCGCGCGCGCTTTCAATACCTGGTGGGCTGCGACGGAGCCCACAGCGCGGTGCGTCACGCGCTCAACCTGGCTTTCGAAGGGGCCGAATATCCCGAGCATTTCGCTCTGGCCGATGCCCACGTGGACTGGATCATGCCAGCCGACGAGATCACGGGATTTTTCACCGAGAGCGGGATGCTGATGTTCTTTCCCTTTGGCGGTGGTCGCTATCGCCTGATGGCGACTTGCGATGAGGCGCCCGATCACGGCGAGCCAAGCCTGGCGGATATGCAGGCGCTGGTAGACTCGCGCGCCACCAAAGGAATTCGGCTGCACGATGCGCTGTGGTTATCGTACTTTCGCATTCACCGGCGGCAAGCCCAAAGCTATCGGGTGAATCGGGTTTTTCTGGCCGGCGACGCCTGCCACATCCACTCGCCCGCCGGCGGGCAGGGGATGAACACCGGGTTGCAGGACGCCTATAACCTGGGCTGGAAATTGGCGCTGGTGCTCAAAGGACTGGGGAGAGCCGAGATTCTCGATAGCTACAGCGCCGAGCGGCATGCTGTGGGGCGCGCAGTGCTGACCGCCACCGATCTGACCACGCGGATAGGGGCGCTGCGCAGCCCGGTGGGGATGGTGGTTCGCAGCCGGCTGATGGCGGTACTGAGCGGCAGCGAGTTCCTGACCCAGCGAGCGGGGCGCACGCTGGCAGAGCTTTCGGTCAATTATCGCAAAAGTCCGCTGGTGGAGGACTATCAAGAGGGCATAGCAAAAATCTTCGCTTCCTTCGCCGGTGGCCCGGCGGTCGGGGATCGCGCGCCGGAGGTCTCAAGTTTGCGCACCGAAGCGGGGCAGGAGGTTGGCCTATGGGAGATGCTGCGTGGCACCACCCATTGCCTGCTGCTCTTTCCAGGGGTTGAGGCTCAGTGGGCAGACTATCGCGAGCTTGCCGGGATTGGCCAGCGCGTGACCGAGCGTTACGGCCAATGCGTCAAACCGCTGCTGGTCGTCAACGAAGGGGGGCTGCCCAAGGGCTTGGGCTGGAGCGGCGCGACGATCTGGGATTCCGCGCACAAGCTGCATGCGCAGTACCATGCGGCCGGCGCGGGCCTCTACCTGATTCGCCCCGACGGCTATATAGGTTACCGTTCTTTTCCCCCGCAAGCTGCGCGGCTGGCCGACTTTTTAGGCCGGATTTTCCTGTAGGCACAGCTCGAGCGTTGTGAGGTTGGTAAACAAGACCGCGGCATCCTGCGTCTGATTGGCAGAAATCTGGTGACGAGGTGCAAGCCGATGAGGACCGCGAGGAGAGCTTTGATTATCGCCGCGCTGGCAGGGCTGATGCTGAGCTTACCGATGGCCGCGCACGCGCAATGGTTTCCCGGCCAGCGCTGGGACCTCCATCGCGATTGGCGCGACTTGGCTCACGATCGCTGGCAGTTAAACCGTGATCTCGCCTTTGGCCACTATCGCGCGGCATGGGCCGAACGCGCCGATATCCGCCACGACCAGTGGGACATCTATCACGACCGCTGGGGCTATGTTCCGCCATTTGGCTATTAGCGCGCTGGAGCGCGGTGGGCCGCATGAACCACTCTGGAGGTGGTTGCCCATGGTGCTCTTCAAAGAACCGCGTCAGCGGGCTAAGCGCGCGAGCGGAGGACAAGCACGAGCCAGAGCTATTCCAGCGCAGGTATCACTTCGCGTTTGAACAGATCGACCGTACGTAAGGCCTCGCTCAGCGTGATGTCGCCGAAGATGAAATGGGCGACTAGGTAATTAACCCCGGACTCAGCTAGTTGCTGGCGCAAGATCGTGGCTACTGTCTTGGGCGAGCCAGCGATGCCGACCCCGTTGTTGCGGATGCCTTCCCAATCCGCGGGACGTTCGCCCAGCATCGGGGAACGGCCATGGGTGTGGTAGAGATGGCTGAAGCTGGCGTGCCATTTGGGATAGGCGCGCCGGCCGATATTGAGCGCGGTTTCGTCGTCCTCTGCCACCACTACGAAACGGGTCAGCCCTAGCTTGGGCAGGTAGTTGGGATTGCGCCCGGTTTCCGCCCAGACCGCGCGATAGCGGTCGGTGATTTGGCGCACGGTGGCGACGGGGTCGCCACTTACAATGTTGAAGCCGCGGCGGGCGGTGTTCTCGGCGCTTTCTACCGTATGAACGCCGTACCAGAAGGGCGGATGGGGCGTCTGAACCGGTTGCAATTCTATCGGCACGCCATGGAAGTGGTAGTAGTCGCCGTCGAAGGTCAGAGTCTTGGAGATCATGCCCTTGGTAATGATCTCAAGAGTCTCATCAAAGACCTTGCGGGCTTGGCTGT
Organism: Candidatus Binataceae bacterium; assembly: GCA_035294265.1. NCBI lineage: Bacteria > Candidatus Binatota > Binatia (SeqCode) > Binatales (SeqCode) > Binataceae (SeqCode) > Binataceae bacterium (SeqCode). Next base: position 70,525 of record DATGLK010000103.1, on the reverse strand, counting down.
AATCGACCCCGTAATAGCCGGCTTCGAACGGCGAGATCCCGCGCCCGATGCCGACTTCGAGACGGCCGCCGCTGAGCTGATCGAGCATGCAGATCTCTTCGAGCAAGCGCAGCGGGTGGTAAAAAGGCAGGCAGTAAACCAGCGGTCCGAAGCGTAGCCGGCGGGTGCGCTCGGCCATCGCGGCCAAGAACAGGGAAGGCGAGGGCGCCATTCCCAGCGGGGTCGAGTGATGCTCGGCTATGTGATAGGCATAAAACCCGGCGCGATCCAGGGCCTCGGCGAGTTTGAGCCGACCCTCGTAAAATTCCTGCAAGGGCAGGGTGTTGCGGTCGAGATGATCGAAAATGCCAAATTCCATGCCTGCTCCTCAGCGAGGTCGCGCTGCCGTGGGGCGTGTTCAGCTCCCGTTCGTGGCTAGCTTCGCTGGCTAAGTTCTAGGTGGGGCTGGCGTTCGGGTCAAGGCGTGCAGCCTGTGAACCGCCAAGCCGCTTGCGCAAACGGGCGATTGGTCAGCGAATTAATCGCCGGATCTGCCCGTGGCGAGCAAGTCGCGGGGGCGCCCCCTCCAAAAAACTTTTTTGCAGCCGGTCAACCAAATTAACCAGTAGCTCGTCTTGTTAGTGAAGTTTTGCATCCCGGGGGCTCCTTTTATTCGGGCTCGCGCGGGCTGGAGAGAAAAAGCTCATGGTCGAAATCATGACAGTCAGGGAGCTGAGCGAGTACCTACACTGCCATCCCTCCACGGTCTACCGGATGCTCTCCAAGGGCGAATTGCCAGGCTTCAAGGTAGGCGGGGATTGGCGGTTTCGGCTTGGCGATATTGAAACTTGGTGCAGGAAGATGAGTTTGTCGCAGAAAGAGATGTTGGCCTCCTAGCGGGCGCGAAAAAGTCCGCACGGTTGCACTTCTTAACCTACGATCTCGCAGCCGCTGGGTAAGTCGGGCTGCGGGCTCCCCAGCGTCGTCCTGAGCGCCAGCAAGGGCCGATTCTGGGGTGCGGGTGTCAATCTCAACTAACTGCTCGGAAAATGAGCAGCAGGGGTATCTCTTTCCCTGACCTGAGAGGGTGATTGGAAGCGGCACAATGAACATCCCGGTCAGGGAAACGACGGTTGAGCAGACTCGCAGTGTGCGCGGCCTCCGATGTTTGATTCCTCTCTTCATGGGCGAGCGGTCGCGGATTTATGAGCACCTTTCCTGGCCAACATAGAAACTGAAGGAAGAAGAGGTCCTGTGGTACGCTGATTCTTCGACGCCGTCGCTTGGCGGCGGTAGCGGCTGCTCCCTCGACACATGGGGCAGGCTGCGCAAGGTAGGTCAAGGTTTCGCCTTTCGTCGGTTTAGGCTATAAACCGCTCCTAAGTGGTATTCCCACTCCAAAAGGCAGACTAAAGGAAATGATCGCAATTGTTTGGATAGTGCTCAGCGCGGTTTGGCTGAGCGCTTGTACGCAGTTTCAGCCAACGGCTCCGGCCGTGCAGGCGAAGGACTATACTCCAACTGGCATTTTGCAAAGCGTGACCATGAAGGACAGCTCGGTGCATTACGATGCGGCTGTGCTGAAACTGGGGACGCCACGCAGCCAGGTTCAAACCGCCTTTGGCGACCCCAACGCATCGGAGACCACCAGCAGTGGACAGCTCGAGGATATTTACGCGTTTAATCCGGACGGGAGCAAATTCGTTGATCCCAAGATCCGGCCGCGTAATATCGCCCTGGGAGTGCTGACGATGGGTTCCTCGGTGGCAGTGCGCCAAGCGAGGCTGAAACTGGCCGAGAGTAAGTTGACACTCTACCGCATCTATTACGCCCCCGATCAGACCATTGCTTCGGTAGTGCAGGAAAAGATGTCCAATGCGGCTGCGGACACGCCCGGTGCGAAATCGGAGAGCAGCGGAAGTTCCAATCAATAGCGGGGCTTTGAAAGCTTGAACATTGAGGGCTGCGGCGCCGACATCGAAAGCGCCGTCGAGGAGCTGGCGAGATGATTCTAAAGGTGGCGCGGCTAGGCCATCCGATCGTCCGAACACGAGCGCGCGAAGTTACCCACGAGGAGATTGCGGGAGCCGAGTTTCAAGCGCTGGTGGACTCCATGATCGAGACCATGCGCGAGTACAATGGAGTGGGGTTGGCCGCGACCCAGATCCATTTGTCGCTGCAACTAGCGGTGCTCGAAGTCAATGGCAATCCACGCTACCCGGAGGCCGAGGCCGTGCCGCTGACAGTCCTGGTCAACCCGCGCCTGACCATTTTAGATGACAGCCGAATAGTGGGTTGGGAGGGTTGCCTGAGTATTCCGGATTTGCGCGGAGCAGTTCCTCGGTACAAGCGGGTACGAGTGCAGGCGCTGGGGCGCAGAGGCGAAGAGCTGGACTTCGAAGCCAGTGATTTTCATGCCCGGGTGATCCAGCACGAGACCGATCATTTGCGTGGAGAGGTTTATCTCGACCGCCTGCCAGACATGCACTCGCTGAGCCATCTGGCAGAATTTCAGCGTTTCGTGGTGGATGCGCGGGCACGGCAGTCTTGAGCCTCAGGCGCTACTTGGGCGGATAGGGCGCGGGCAGGATATTAGGGACTTTGCCGGTGACCTTGGCCTGCGCCAGCGCTTTGGCCAAGCTGTCGTTGACCGCGGCCAGGCGGTTATTTTCCTTTTGTACCTGGGCCAGCGCCTGGTGGCTTACCTGGTCGTCATTCTGCAGCTTAGCCAGTTGTTGCTGTAGGTCGTGGATTTGGACAGCTTGCAGAATGAGCTGATTTTGTTGGGCGCGATAGGAGCGATAAGCGTAATAACAGCCAGCCGCCGCACCAATCAGGATGATCGCTAGAAGTACTTTCATCGGAGCTTGTCCCGTGGGCTGACGATAGCCTTAATCGGGGCCGTGCTCCAACCCTTTGATTGTCATTGTTGGGGAGCGCAACCGCAGTGGGCGGGAGGGGGCTGGGATCGAACCAGCATCTTCCGAGGGTAAGCAGGGGTAATGACCGCGGACCACTCGGTGCTCTTCCAATTTAAGCTACCCACTCCAGTGACGGCATGCGCAAAGCGATTAAAAGAGTGCCAGCGACTCGATTCATTCAAAGTACTCAGGGACGTCGGTTTCGGATTGGCTACAGTACCCGCTCTCCCCTGATAAAGCTGCCAGCCGGCACTAAAATCGTAGGCTTTGCCAACGGGCAGAACAATGGCCGTCAGCAGCTTTTTCGCTGGCAAAAAATAAGCAGGTATAGAAAGAAAAGCAATTTAGTTTAGTTATAGCCTGTGTTCGCTCGTTTTGCTGCTTGCCCGGATCAAAGACGCGCATGAATCGAGGTTAATGTTGTACGGACAATCGACAAAAAAATTGACTGCGTTCCACCTCGACGATATTGCCCAATGGAACCGGGGTGCTGGGCTCCTGCGGTCGGTCAAGCTCGACGCTTGGCGGCAATGGATGGTGGCGGCGGTAGGACTCGAACCTACGACTCCGCGGATATGAGCCGCGTGCTCTAACCAACTGAGCTACGCCGCCACTTCCAGAGCCGACAGATTAGCCGGTACAGGATGTGTAAGGAAGGGTCCGGTCGCGGTATGGGAAGCGGCGGCGCCAACGCAAGGCCGAGCTGATATGCCGGTATTCGCCGCTTCAGATACTGAGGAGCGCGACACCAGTACTTAGGCCAGGGTCAACCGATGGCGTTTAACCTTGAGGTTGCCGCGCGAGACTTGCAGACATTCCCCCTGGGTCAGTTCCAGGCAGGTAAGCTTACCGCCGTAGACCAAGCCGGTGTCGATGCCAATTTTGTAGGGTAGATCAAGCAGGACCTCGCGCACTGGGGTGTGACCGAAGAGCACGGTCAGGTCAAGGGTATGGGGGTTTAGGATAAACTCCTGGCGGATCCACATCAGGTCCTCGGGGTCCTGCTCGGCCAGCGAGTGCAACGGAGAAATCCCAGCGTGAACGAACAGAAAACGATCGTGCCGATAGCTGGTGGACAACTGGGACAGAAACTCGACGTGGGTGGCAGGCAGGCGGGCGCGAGTATCGTCCAAATCGGCTTCGTTCAAGCCGTAACTCTGCAGAGTGGTGAAGCCGCCGTTGATAAGAAAGGAATCGCCGTAGCGTCCGGGCAGACCGAGAAAAGACAGCATCATGTCCTCGTGGTTGCCCTTGAGAAAGACCGTGCGATGGGCGCCTTGAGCGAACTCCAGCAGGAGGTCGATAACTTGACGCGAAGCCGGTCCGCGGTCGATGTAATCGCCCATGAAAACCACGGTATCGGTGGCACAGGGGTCAGCCGCGCGCAGCACCGCCTGGAGCTCGTCGGGGCAGCCATGGATGTCGCCGATTGCGAACAGTCGGCCGCGGGCTTGAAGGCGATCGTCTGTGGCGGGCTTAGGCATGCCAATCGTTTGGACTCTCCTCGTTCGCGACTGCTTGCAGCAGTAGCCGAGCCGCGGCATAGGGATTGAGGCGGCCAACGCGGACCTGGTCGAGTAAGCCGCGAGCGCGAGCCCCGGCGAGCAGTTGCGTCACGTGGCGAGTGGAGGTTGCGCGGACTGCGGCGGAGAATTCCTCAGCGCAGCGTTCGTTGAAATCGCACGAGGTGGCGTGGCGAAGGAAGTCGCGATGGCGGTCGATCTCCTCCAATAGCGGTTCCAGGCCGAGGCCGTGGTTGGCCTGGGTCAAGAGCACAGGCGGTTGCCATGGCCGCGCCGGTCCCAGAGCTGCTTCGGCCAGCAATTCGGTACGCAAGCGCGCCGCGCCCTCGCGGTCAGCCTTGTTGACCACGAAGATGTCCGCGATTTCCAGCAAACCTGCTTTCATGACCTGAATGGCGTCTCCGCTTTCGGGGACCATCACCACCACGGTCGTCTCGGCAACGTCCATTATAGCCAGTTCGGTCTGGCCTACGCCCGCAGTCTCGATCAGAATACGATCGAAATTGAAACTTTGGAGCAGCCGAACGACTTCACGAGTGGCCAGGCTGAGGCCGCCGGGGGCGCCGCGTGTAGCCAAGCTGCGGATAAAGACGCCCTCGTCGCGATAATGATCGGTCATCCGCACTCGATCGCCCAGCAGAGCGCCGCCCGAAAAAGGGCTGCTCGGGTCGATGGCGAGAACCGCGACGCGCTGGTCGCCCCCGCGCATCGTCTGGATCAGTTGATTAATCAGCGTGGACTTGCCCGCACCCGGCGGTCCGGTGATGCCCACGACATGGCCGCGGCGAGCCGAGGGATATAGGCGCTCCATGCATTGCCCGACCCTGGGGTCCTGGTTTTCGATCAGCGTAATCAGGCGCGCCAAGGCGGATTTATCGCCGGCGCGAAAACGCCGCTCTAGTTCCTCAAGCGCAGGGGTGGCGAGTTGCGGGGATGGCGTCATGTTGGAGCTGGCCTGCGTGCCTATTGGCGCGCCTACAGCTATCGCCATCATAGACGCGGCGCTGCCCTGACGGCAACCGGCAAGCGGCGCGTTGAGTTATCGGCGGCGTGGATTTATGCTCGGGCCAGGCGCGGGCGGCGAACCTTTTGGATGAAGCTTCCGGACTTTTACGGCAATTGGCGGATAGTCACCGCCTTGGTCATGATGTTGCTGGGAATCGGTAACTGGCTGGTTGGGCTCAATGGAACCACCCAGTACCGGCGCAAGCTGGAGCTTTTGCAAGTTCGGCCGGCGACTGAACAGTATCGCAATTTCGACGAGCTGGATGCACGCAGTGATGATGCGGTGTTGGCGCCACTGATTCAAAATCGGCGCAACGTGTCGTACGCCGCGGCCCAGATGGATTTTTATCACGCGGTCTATCTGACCGGACGAATACTGTTTGCCGCCGGTGTGATCTTGGGGCTGCTAGCTTGCCTGGCGGCGATTCGGCATGACACCCGTCGAGCCGTGACCCAGCGGCTCGATCCCTCATGACCACCGCCGGGTTGACGGTCCTGGCGCCAGCCAAGATCAATCTGTTTTTGCGCGTGACGGGGCGGCGCCCGGACGGCTATCACGAATTGGACTCGGTCTTTTTGCCGATCGCGCTTTACGATGAGGTGGCGGTGCGCGTGAGCGCCGACCCTGGGCAAATCACGCTGCGCTGCGACTGGCCGCAGTTGCCACGCGATTCCAGCAACCTGGCGGTGCGGGCGGCCCAGCGTCTGTGCGGCGAGACCAAGCGGATAGGGGTCGAAATCGAACTGCGTAAGCGGATAGCGGTGGGCGCGGGGCTGGGCGGCGGTTCCAGCGATGCTGGCGCGGTACTGCGGCTGTTAGCCAAAATGCTGCCAGTGACCGCCACGCGGCTGGCCGAAGCGGCCGTGGCGGTGGGTGCGGACGTGCCGTTTTTTCTGGAGCCACGGCCGGCGCGAGTGGGCGGAATCGGGGAGTTGGTCGAGCCGCTGGGATGGGGGATGGAACTCGCCCTGGTGGTCGTGGTGCCGCCGTGCGAGGTTTCCACCCGCGAAATTTATGGGGCTTTGCGGCGCGAGCATTGGAGCGGAGCTGCGCCGGCCAGGCTGGAGCTAGAGCGAGGAGAATGGGCCAATTTATTGGTCAACGATTTGGAAGGGCCCGCTCTGGAGCGCTATCCGATCATCGGTGAACTTAAAGTGAAACTCAAAGAATGTGGGGCGCAGGGCGCTTTGATGTCGGGTAGTGGAGGGGCGGTCTTTGGCTTGTGCCGCGATCCGGAGCACGCAGAATTCGTGGCACAGCGAATGGCGAGGGTGGGGCACGGCATCCGCTGCTATGCAACGAAGGTGATCGAGCAGGCGCCGCCAATCAGCGCATGGTGATGGCGTAATAGCTCATAATTGACAACATCATTCCCTGTCCGTAACATCCCAACATTCCTTGATGAGTGGGACGGCACGGACGCCGCAAGGCAGCGCCACGGCGGGGTTAGCAACGGGTCGCGCAGAGCGGTCCAAAGGCGGTATCTTGGATCGAGTCGAAAGACCCTGGGCCCAACCGGGAACCGCAGTCGCGTAAAGATGTGGCATGCTGGGCGGTCGCCAAGCTGGTAAGGCACCAGGCTTTGGACCTGGCATTCGAAGGTTCGAATCCTTCCCGCCCAGCCACTTGTGAGGCAAGGACATTGAAGGGCTGCGGACAACATCATGCCTGAGCGGGCAAAGGACGAAATTCAAGTCTTCACCGGCAATTCCAACCCGGCGTTGGCGCGCGAGGTTTGCGAAGCGCTTGGGGTGCGACTGGGGGCGGCGGAAGTAGGCCGTTTTCCCGACGGCGAAGTGATGGTGGAGGTGCGCGAGAACGTGCGCGGGGGTGACGTGTTCGTCCTGCAATCGATCTGCGCTCCGCCCAACGACAATCTGATGGAGCTGCTGCTATTGATGGATGCCTTGCGGCGAGCCTCGGCCAAGCGGATCACCGCCGTGGTGCCCTATTTCGGCTACGCCCGCCAGGATCGCAAGGTAGCCCCGCGCGTCCCGATCAGTGCCAAAGTGGTGGCTGATGTATTGACTACGGCGGGCGCCTCGCGAGTGCTGACGGTAGATCTGCATGCCGGGCAGATCCAGGGCTTTTTCAACATTCCGGTGGACAATCTCTTTGCCATGCCGGTGCTGATAGGTTATCTGCGCAAGCGGCATGAGGGGCGGCGGATTACGGTGGTGTCGCCCGACGCAGGCGGAGTGGAGCGGGCACGGGCTTTCGCCGGGCGGCTCAATGCCAACCTGGCGATTATCGACAAGCGCCGGCGGCGGGCCAGCGAAGTGGCAGAGATGCAACTGGTGGGCGAGGTGCGTGATACCACCGCGATCCTGGTGGACGACATGATCGATACCGCCGGCACGGTCACCGAAGCGGCCAAAGTGGTAGTTGGGGCGGGCGCGGCCGAAGTGATCGTGGCCGCCACCCATTCGATTCTTTCGGATCCGGCTTGCGAGCGGCTCAACCACTCCGCGGTCGCTGAGGTGATTACCACCAACACGGTGCCGCTGCGGGCCAAGGTGCAGGCCGAGCTGCGCCACATCCGGGTGCTGTCGATCGCCGGTCTGCTGGCGGAAGCGCTGCGTCGGATTCATAATGAGGAATCGGTCAGCTCGCTGTTCAACTAATTTGGCGCCCAGGCGCCGAGCGGGAAGTTATGGAAACACTGGAACTGAATTGTGAGCCGCGCGCGCTTTCTACGCGCGGTGCGGTGCGCGAACTGCGCCGGCGGGGGCAAGTGCCGGGCGTTATGTACGGGCCCAAGCGCAGCCCCATCGCGCTCGCGGTGGCAGCGGCGGGGCTAAAGGCGGGAGCGTTGGGCAATACCAGCCAGCGGCTGCTGCGTTTGAAGTCGGCCTCCGCGGAATTGGACGGACGCCATGTGATCGTCAAGGAGGTCCAGCGCGACGCGCTGGCGGGACGGCTGCTGCACGCCGATTTTTATGAGGTCGATCTCAACGCCAAGATTCGGGTGCCGGTGCCGCTGCGTTTTTCAGGTCGCGCCAAGGGGGTGGTCGACGGCGGCATCCTGCAGCCGCTGGAGCGGAGTGTGGAGGTGGAATGTCTGCCGCTGGAGATCCCCGAGGCGGTAGAGGTGGATGTGACTGAAATCGGCATTCACGAGGCGATCCACGTCTCGGCACTCAAATTCGGTGCCAACATTCGGGCCTTGTACGACACCGATTACCCCATCGTAACGGTGTTGCCGCCGACGGTCGAAGCGGCACCCGCTCCGGCCGAGGCAGCAGCGGAAGCGGCCCCAGCCGAGGGTGCGCCCGCGGTGGCGGCCAGCGAGGCGCCGGTCAAGAAGGGTTAGGAGCAGGCCGCCCGCGATGGGGGCGAAGAACGATCGTGAAGTTGGGCCGCGCCACGGTAGGCGCGGCCGGCGTGTTATCGCGGACGAGGTGGCAGTGGCGCGGGAGGGGTGGCTATGAGTTTTGCCCATCTACATGTCCATACCCAGTACAGTCTGCTCGATGGTGCCAACAAGCTGGCGCCGCTGCTGGACTACGCCAAGCGCAGCGCGATGCCGGCAATGGCGATCACCGATCACGGCAACATGTTTGGGGCAGTAGAGTTCTACCGCAAGGCGGTGGAACGTGGGATCAAGCCGATCATCGGTTGCGAAGCGTACCTGGCGCCGGGCAAGCGCACCGACCGTACGCTTACCCCCAAGGCCGACGACGTCGATGGGGGTGGCAACTACCATCTCATCCTGCTGGTGCAAAACCGCCAGGGTTATCAGAACCTTTGCCGCCTGCTGACGGCGGCCTATCGCGAGGGCTTGTACTACAAGCCGCGCATCGACAAGGAAATTCTGGCCGAATGGTCGGAAGGGCTGATCGCGTTGTCAGGCTGCCTGTCGGGCGAATTGGCGCGCGCGTTGCGCGCCGGTCATACCGAGCGCGCGCTGGAAGTGGCGCGCTGGTACGCGCGGATTTTTCCGGGCCGTTTTTATATCGAGCTGCAAGATAACAAACTGCACGGCCCTTATAATGAAGCGTTACTTGAGATTGCGCGCCGAGTCGGTTTGCCCGTCGTAGCCACCAACGATTGCCACTACCTCCATCGTGAGGACGCTCGTGCCCACGAAGTCTTGCTGTGCATTCAGACCGGCAAGACCCTGGCCGACGAAAGTCGTTGGCGCTTCGACACCGACGAACTCTACGTCAAGACCCCGGCGGAGATGGCGGCGGCGTTTTCCGAGCTACCCGAGGCGCTTGCCAACAGCCTGGAGATCGCGCGGCAGGTGGATTTTGAATTCGAGTTTGGCAAGTTCCATTTTCCTCGCTACGAGGCTCCCGCCGAGCGGAATCTGGACGAGCTGTTGGAGGAGCGCACGCGCGAGGGACTGAAACGACGACTGCAAGCCATTAAAGCGCGGCGCGGCGCGGTGGACGAAGCTCCGTACTGGGCCCGACTGGAGCGCGAGTTGCCGGTGATTCGCGAGATGGGCTTCTCGGGCTATATGCTGATCGTCACGGACTTTATCGACTTCGCACGCAAGCGCGGGATACCGGTGGGGCCAGGGCGAGGCTCGGTGGTCGGCAGCCTGGTGTCTTATGCGCTGTACATCACGGAACTGGATCCGATCGAGCATAAGCTGTTGTTTGAGCGTTGGCTCAATCCGGGGCGCAAGTCGATGCCCGATATCGATGTGGATTTCTGTTTCGAACGGCGCGACCAGGTGATCGATTATGTGCGGGCCAAATACGGCGAGGATCGAGTGGCCCAGATCATCACGTTCGGCACGATCAAGGGCAAACAGGCGATTCGCGACGTGGGCCGGGTGCTGGGGCTTTCGTTCGCCGAGACCGATCGGATCGTCAAGCTTTATCCCGCGCCCAAGCAGGGGCGAGATTTCCCCTTGGAAGAGGCGTTAAAGATGGAGCCGCGGCTGCGCGAAGAGCGCGAGCGCCATCCCGAGCTGTTTGAGTTCGCCTTCAAACTAGAGGGGCTGCTGCGGCATGCCTCGCGCCATGCCGCCGGGGTAGTGATCGCCGATCGCCCGCTGGAAGAGATGGTTCCGCTGTACGCCGACAAGGAGCGCAGCGAAGGGGCGCCGGCGATCACCCAGTACTCGATGAAGTACATCGAGGACATCGGGCTTATCAAGTTTGACTTCCTGGCGCTCAAGAACCTGACGATGATTCGGGACACGCTGCAGCTGATCGTCGAGAACGGCAAGCCGGCGCTGGAGTTAGAGCGGATGCCGCTGGACGATCCCGACACCTATCGAGTTTTGGCGCGTGGCGACACGGTGGGCGTGTTCCAGATGGAGAGTTCGGGCTTTCGCCGCTTCCTGACTGACCTCAAGCCCTCCAATTTCGAGGACGTAATCGCCGCGATTTCACTGTTCCGACCCGGCACGCTGGACGCCGGAATGGTCGAGCCGTATATCGAGCGTAAACATGGCCGGGAGGCGGTCAAGTACCCGCATCCGCTGCTCGAGGAGGTGCTGAAGGACACCTACGGCGTGATCATCTATCAGGAACAGGTGATGCGGGTGGCGCAGGCGCTGGCGGGCTACAGTCTGGAGCAGGCCGACATTTTGCGCGCCGCGATGGGCAAAAAGAAAAAAGATGTGATGGAGCAGGAGCGCGCGCGCTTTATCGAGGGGGCACGCGCCAACGGTGTGGATGCGGCCACCGCGCAAAGCATTTTCGAACAGATCGAGACCTTCGCCTCCTACGGTTTCAACCGCTCGCACGCGGCGGCCTACGCCTTGACCACCTACACCACCGCTTACCTTAAAGCCCATTATCCGCAGGAATTCATGGCCGCCCTGACCTCGTTGGAAATGGACGACGTCGACAAGACCTACAAGAATATCGCGGCGTTGCGCGAAATGGGGATAAAGCTACTGCCTCCTGACGTCAACCAAAGCCGGCTCAAGTTCACGGTGGCGCCGGAGGGGATTCGGTTCGGGTTGGGCGCGATTCGCGGGGTGGGCCAGAAGGCGGCCGAGGCGATAATCGCGGCGCGCGAGGCGGGAGGGCCGTTCACCAGCTTGTCCGAGCTATGCGTGCGAGTTGATCCGCAGCAGGTCAATCGCAGGGTGTTGGAGGGGCTGGTCAAATGCGGGGCGTTCGATTCCACCGGCAGCGAACGGGCCGAGAGCGTGGCCGAGATCGACGAAGCTCTGCGGGCAGCCCAACGCCAGGGTGAGGCGGTTGCGGCCAACCAGATGGGGTTGTTCGGCAGTTTGCCGGTCAGTGCGCGGGCCCCACGTCATGCGGTGAAGCCGTGGACGGTCAAAGAGCGGCTGGCGGCGGAGAAAGAGGCGTTGGGCTTTTACGTCACCGGCCATCCGCTGGACAAGTACGAGCGTGACATTCGCCGCTTGACCGACCTTACCTGCGCAGATTTGGCCAGCGTACCCGATGGCAAGCAGGTCGCGGTGGTGGGCGTGGTGCAATCGCTCAAGCTCAAGAACAACAAGCAGGGCAAGCGCTACGCCACCTTCACCTTGGAAGACCTTCAAGGGGCGGTTGAGATTATCGCCTGGCCCGAGACTTATCAGCGCAACGAAGCGGCGATCCACTGCGGCGAGCCGGTAGTGGCACGCGGCAAGCTGGATATCGGCGAGGAGCGTGCACAAATCCTACTGGACGAGCTCAAACCCCTGACCCAGGCCCTGGCTGAGAGCGTGCGTGAGGTGCACATCCGAGCGCCCAAGGCGCGCCTGGAGAGCGCGGCCTCGCGCTCGGGGTTCCGCGCGCTGCTAGCGCGTCACGGCGGAGCCTGTCCGATATATCTGCATTTGGAGCTGGATGCGGTGCGGGAAGCGGTGTTTTTGCTTGGCAATGACTTTCGAGTCGCGCCGACCGAAAGCTTTGTCGGCGAAGTGGAACAGTTGCTGGCACCCGGCGCGGTGCAATTGCGCGGTCAACAAACTGGCTCCCCTTCGGTGGCACCGCTCTGATAGGATGCGACTGAGTGAACCTATCGTCTGAAGGAGGGTTTCTGCCCGACCAAGCATTAGCAAGAGGCCACGAACGGGCCATTTTGGTGGGCGTGGCGGTGGCAGGTGATGCTCGCGGCGCAGCCCAGGATTTGCTGTTGGAACTGGGTGAACTGGCGCAAAGCGCTGGTGCGACAGTGGCAGGAAAGCTGTTTCAGAGCCTCAAGGAGATCGATCCACGCACCCTGATCGGCGCCGGCAAGGTGAGGGAATTGCGCGACTTGGCCAACGAGCGCGCAGCTAACCTGGTAATATTCGATCAGAGCCTCTCCCCGGCCCAGGCGCGCAACCTGGAGCGCGAACTCAATGTGCGTGTGATAGATCGCACGCAGCTAATCTTGGATATTTTCGCGCAAAGGGCGCGCACTCAGGCGGGCAAGCTACAAGTCGAAGTTGCTCAACTGAGCTATCTGCAGCCTCGCTTGACGCGGCAATGGACCCATCTGTCGCGATTAGGTGGGGGCGCGATCGGCAGTCGCGGACCGGGCGAGACCCAGCTGGAAATAGATCGACGCCGGTTGAGCGAGCGGCTGGTGCGCTTGCGCCGACGACTGAAGGAAGTAGCGCGGACCCGTGCCTTGCAGCGTCAACGCCGCCTGGATGTGCCCTATCCCGCAGTGGCCCTGGTGGGTTACACCAACTCGGGCAAATCTACCTTGATGAATGCGCTTACGAGCGCGCAGGTCGAGGTCGCCAATCGGCCGTTCTCGACACTGGATCCGACCATTCGGCGTCTGAAACTCCCCGGCGGTAGCAGCGTGATGCTCAGCGATACCGTGGGCTTTGTCGATCGCCTGCCCCATCTGCTGATCGAGGCCTTCAAGGCCACCCTGGAAGAAGTGCGCACGGCCAATCTGCTGCTTCACGTGGTGGATGGCAATTCGCCGCGCCTAAGCGAGCAGATTGAGGTGGTCGAAGGGGTGCTCGATGAGATCGGGGCGGGTACGACCCCGCGTCTGATGGTTTTCAACAAGGCCGACTTGGGAGCGGTTACGACGCCGTGGCTGTACCGGGAGCAGGCGGTTTCGATCAGCGCGCTGAGCGGGCAGGGGATTGACGATCTGCGAGCGTTGGTGGCGAGATTCTTCACCCGCTTGAGCGAGGAAGTAGAGGTGACGCTACCTGTCAGTCGAGGCGATCTGGTGGCGGCAGCACGCCGTGAAGGCAAGGTGCTGAGCGAAGAGTATGACGCCACGGGAGTGCGGATGCGGGCGCTGGTCACCCATTCGATGGCCGGGCGGCTGCGCAAGGCGGCGGGTCAGGCGGCAAGCTAGGAGGAGCGTGACTTCCAAGGCTCCATTGGTGCGCGCACAAGCCACGGCCGGCGGAGTAGCGCTAAGCCGCAAGTTGCTGAATCTACCCAACTTCCTGACCTTTTGCAGGATTCTGGCTATTCCCTTCTTCCTGGCTCTGTTGGAAAAGCGACGCTTGGAAGCGGCACTGATCCTGTTTCTGGCAGCTGCACTGACCGATGGCCTAGACGGGACCCTGGCGCGTTGGGGCGGCTCGCGTACCGAGCTGGGTGCCTTTCTTGATCCCTTTGCAGACAAGCTCCTACTCCTCAGCTCCTTTGTGGTACTGGCGATCGAACGGTTGATTCCGGGCTGGTTGCTTGGTGCCGTGGTCTTGCGCGACGTTGTGGTGGTCTTCGGCTATCTGATGGTCGCGTTTTTCATTGGAGAGCGCATTCCGGTACGGCCCAGCTATGCGGGCAAAATATGCACGGTGCTGGAATTGGGTTGTATCGTGGCGGCTCTGCTAGAATGGCCGCTGAGTGCACATCACCGGGTGCCCTGGCATGTTTTGATTTATGCCACGGTCTGCATGACCGCGCTCTCGGGCTTGCAGTACGTCTATCGCGGGCTGAGTATCCTTAACAGCCGCGAGCCGCAGATGTTTTCCTAACGCCGGCCGCCGAAAAAATCTTCACAAGCAGTTGTGAAAACTGCGGTTGGCTTAGATCGGACGCCGCTTGACGTAATCGATTGGCGTCGAAGATTTTGTATTCCTAGCCCACTCTAGTGCAGAGCGGGCAATCGCCGCTCGCTGAATTTGGCAACCGGCGTGACGCGTAAGCAACAAGGATGCCGCCGCTGCGCTTGGCGCCGCGCTTGTCGGGGCCACATTCAGTCCTGACGGAGCAAAAGAGCGCGGATAAAGCGTGGGTCTGGCGGCGTGGCGGCGGGTAATTCGGTTAACTCGTCCTCGAGCAGGCTCAAACAGGAATTGATGTAGGGTGCGCTGCGCTTAGCGGTGGCGGCGTCGAGATGGGCGGTCACACTTTCGTTAACCAGGGCGCGAAAGCCGGCTGCCAGGTGGGCGGGCTGATCACCGGTCATAATCCGGTTACGCACCACACCCAAGCGGGAGGCGAGGATGGGTTGGGGTGACAGGCGGCCGTCCAAGGCCTGATTGACCAAGGCGGTGAGCAGGAGTTGGCTCAGCCGGATGTCGCGGCCGGCGGTTTGAGCGCGAAAATTGGCCGCGGCGAGGTCGACCGCGAGCAGCCGGGAGAAGAGCGCGGGGAGCTGTTCGAGCTGTTCCAGGATACCGTGAGCAGTATGTAGATCGCGCATGTCGCGGAAGTCGCGCAGCACGACCGCGCCCTCGCCGTCGAGCCCCGAGAAGTAGAGCGGAGCAGGCCGCAGAAAACCTTCCAGCGCCTCGCGGTAGGGGGAATCCAGATACGGCACGCTGGTGATTTTGCCGGGAGTCAGGCCCAAGGCGCGCAGCAAAGCCTCGGCACGCTTGCGCAGGTCGATAGTAAGGCTGAGCCCCAGGCGGAAGAGCAGATGGAGATGGGTATTGCGCAGGTAGTCGATCGCGGTGCGCAAATCACCGCCGGCTAGGTGTTCGAGGCTGAGATTGAGATAATGGTGAGTGGATTCGACTGCCAGGCGCACCGCCTCGGCGTCGCCGAAGTCGATATTGCGGGCGACCAGCACCTGGTTGGTGACCAGCGCGATTTCGGTGCGGATCTGGCGCTTGCCCTGAGCGGCGAAGCCAGCCGTCAGAGCGGCGTTGAAGAGCGACCCATCGGCAGTGCCGGGCGCCACCATCGCGGTGTCCAAGGCCTCGGACTCCAAGGTGTCGCCCTCGCGATCGGGTGGGGCGTAGTCATGTCGTAAGCGCTCGAACTGGGCCGGGTCGATGTAGGCGAAGACGCGCTGGGCCTCGAAAAAATCGGGAAAGCCGCGGTCGTTGAGGCGGGCGCGGCGGAACTGATAGGCCTGTTCTTCCAGTTCGGCGTCAATACCCCAGTAAACTTCGTCCAACAGATTGCTGAAGTAATCGTAGTCGCGCTCGAAGGCCTCTTCGAGAAATTCCTGAAGCAGAGGTAGGATGTTGTCGTGGCGGATAAATTCCACCGCGTATTGCTCGTCGAAGCGTACTACTTGCTCAGAGGGAAGATCGAATTCGCTACGGTTTTCGTCGAGGCGATGGACCCGCAAATAGCGGCGCAGAAGCAGTGCCACCAGCTCCAGATCCAGTTCCATCACGGCTTCGGCCAGATGACGGCGGCCGCCCTCGGCCATCGCTTCGATCCATTCGCGCATGCGGGCGAAATTAACCCGGTCCTTGTTCCAGCAGTCGAGATCGAACAGGCCTTTGACCTGCTCGGGCGCGGCCAAGCCAAGCAGATCGCCGGCATCGGCGCTGCCAATTTCCTTGAGCGTATAGAAAAGCGTTTCGGGGGCGAAGGAGCGCACCAGCTGCTCGGCTTCGGGCGCTGACAGAATGAGGTCGCGCTTGTGGCGAGCGGGCAAGCCGTAGAGAAAATCCAGCTTGTCCTGGAAGGGCAGGTGAAGAAATTCCGATTCGCCGCGTATCGACATAAACCATCCACACCGCGCCCGCGGTAGGCCAGTTGGTAGCAGCCAAACTCTTCGTGGCCCGCATTCCTCCTAATCCACCCCGGTCAGGGCAAAAAGATAAGGAGGAAGAAGCCATTTTGCAGGTCGAGAGCCCCACGCCAAGGGGCGCTTTCAAGCGTACGGTCGCCCCGGACGGGGTTTCTCGGCATCCTGTGAGGGCAAGATACGCTCGCGCTCCGAACCTGATCAAGTCAACCTTGCAACTTCTCAAGACATCAAAACACTTGACAGCCGCATCGGCAATCAGACGCACCGAGCGGGAAAACATGATAAATTTACGTGATGACGCCTTGGGAAAAATGTCGCCGATGAGCGCCAGCCCGACCCGCCTGCCTCGAACTTGCGTACTTAGTATCGCCGGAAGCGATCCGAGCGCGGGGGGCGGCGCCCAGGCGGATCTAAAAACCCTGAGCTCGCTTGCAGTCTATGGCTTGTCGGTAATTACTCTGATCACAGCCCAGGATAGTGATCGGGTCTATACTTGGGCATCGGTTGAGCCGCAGTTGGTTAGGGCTCAGATAGAAGCCGCGGTTGGACAGTGTGCCGTGAGTGCAGTCAAACTCGGTGCCTTGGGTAATGCGGCGGTAGTCGAGGTGGTGGCGCGCGCGCTGGAGGAACAAGCGCTGGGGCCGATCGTCCTAGATCCGGTGCTGGTCTCGAGCAGCGGGATGCGGCTTAGCGAACCCGCAGGCGAAACCATTATGCGCGAGCGCCTGCTGCCACTGACGACGATCCTTACGCCCAATCTCGCCGAAGCCGAGTTGCTCAGCGCAGTGCCGGTGAGTGACATGGCAGGAATGCGCCGGGCGGCGCGGGTGCTTCATGAGATGGGGCCACACGCAATCGTGATCAAGGGGGGCCATCTGGGGGGCGAGCAGCCTGCGCTTGACCTGTACTTCGATGGCAAAAGCTTTCACGAGCTGAGTGCACTGCGGGTGCCAGGAGTCGATCCTCACGGTACGGGCTGCGCGTTTTCAGCGGCAATTGCGGCCTACCTGGCGCGCGGCGCGGATGGGTTGGAAGCGGTGCAGCAAGCTAAACAGTATATCAGTCGCGCGATCGCCTACAGCTTCTCCCTGGGCGGGCGGCGCGCGATGCTGGACCACGAGCGGGCCGGGCGCGAGCGGAGCTGAAGATCCGGCTCGGCGGACTGCGCCACGGCTAGCGGGCGTGATAGCCTGCAGGTATGGCCATCCGAGAGGAAGCTCTTATTGTCGGAGCGGGAATTATCGGCAGCGCGTTGGCGATGGCCTTGGGCGAACGGGGGATGAGCTGCTTGGTAATCGACGTCGATTTGGCGGGGCGGCTGAGCTCGAGCGAAAAAAACGCCGGTGGGGTGCGCGCGACTTGGTGGCAACCGGTCAATATCGCGCTGTGCCGGGCGTCGATCGAGTATTACGAAAAAATCGCGAGTGAGGTAGGTTTCCGGCAAAGGGGCTACCTGTGGCTGTACGACGAGCGGACCTTTAGCAAGGCGTGTGCGCATCTGACGCTACAGCGCGAGCTGGGCCATCCGATCCAGACCCTGACCGCGGCGCAGGTGACGCAGCGGGTACCGGAAATCGATCGAGTGGAGGGGATCGCGGGCGCGACCTTCTCGCCGCGTGACGGACTGATCAATTCCAACCTGTTGAAGGAGCATTACCGCGCGCGCTCGCGGGCTTTGGGAGCGCGCTACCTGGATCGGATGTTCGTGGAGAACATCGCGCTTGAAGGCGACGAGGTACGGGTTGAATGCTGGCAGGCAGCGCAGCCGCTGTCCGACGCTGATCTGAGTCGCTTGCTGGCGCCCCAGGGCAGGCCGCAGGAGCCGGCGGGGCGCAAAATTGAGTTGCGCGCCGAGCGGCTGATTATCGCAGCGGGTGCGTGGTCGCCCCAGCTTTTGAAGTTGTTGGGTGTGGAGACTCCCAGCGAAGCGGTGCGCCGCCAAGTCTGCCTGATTGATAATCGACTCACCGATTTGGCGGCGTACGGCATGATCGTGGATACCTCGGGCCTGTATTTTCACAACGAAGGAACCCATATTCTGGCCGGCTACTCGCCGCCTGAGGAACCGGCGGGCTACTCCTTTCGCTACGATGGCGAGGAGTTTTTTATGGGCGAGATCTGGCCGCGGCTGTACGCCCGCATGAGTTGCTGCGAACGGCTACGACATGTAGGCGGGTGGGCGGGCCTGTACGCCGTCAGTCCCGACCGCAGTGCGATTGTCGGCCCGGTCTGCGCACGGGTCTATGAGGCGCACTCGTTCAGCGGGCGCGGCGTGATGCAATCCTGGGGCGCGGCACAGGCGATAGCCGAACTAATCGTGCGTGGCAGTTACGGGGCGCTGGACGCAAGCGCGCTGACGCGTGCGCGCTTCACTTTAGGCCACTTGGTACCGGAGGAGCTCCACATATAGAATCGATGAGCCAGCCGGTCGGTTTACGCCAGGGAGCTGGGAGGGGCGATGTTCGGTTCCATCCAAGAAGTTATTGAACGCTTTGCCGGCGCCGGCTATATCGCCAGCGCTCGTTTGGCCACCGTGGTCTATTTGGCGGCAGGCTTGGAAAAACCGATTTTGGTCGAAGGTCCGGCCGGAGTAGGCAAGACCGAATTGGCCAAAGTGCTGGCGCGCGCGTTGGCCCGCCCGCTAATACGCCTGCAATGTTACGAGGGGCTGGATGAAAGCAAGGCTTTGTACGAATGGGAATACGCCAAGCAACTGCTCTACACTCAGATTCTTAAGGACAAGACCGGCGAGATTGTGGCCGGTGCGAGCGGGCTGGCCGAGGCGGTAGAGCGGATCGCGGCCCAGGACGAAGTATTCTTCTCCCCACACTTCATTGTGCCACGACCGCTTTTGCGGGCGGTGCGCTCTGAGCAGCCGGTGGTGCTGCTGATCGACGAGATTGACAAAGCCGACAGCGAGTTCGAGGCTTTTTTGCTCGAGCTACTGTCCGATTTTCAAGTCACCATACCAGAGCTGGGCACTCTGCGAGCGCGCCATATCCCCTTGGTGGTGCTGACTTCCAACAACGCGCGCGAAATGTCCGACGCGCTCAAGCGCCGCTGCCTGCACCTATATATCGACTTTCCCAGCGCCGAGCTGGAATTGCGCATCGTCAAGCTCAAGGCGCCGGGCGCGGCGGAGGGTTTGAGCCGGCAGGTGGTTCAGATGGTGCAGGGGCTACGTAAGCTGGAGCTCAAGAAGCTGCCGGGTATCAGCGAGACCCTGGATTGGATTCGCGCGCTGACCCTGCTCAATGTGAACTCTCTAGACGAAGGGCTGGTAGCGGAGACCCTCGATACGATCGTCAAGTACGAGGGGGACGTGCGCAAGGCCCAGCATGAACTCAAGTCTTACTTGGAGCGGGCGCGAGCGGGACGCAGCGAAGGTAGCGACGACAAGGATTTGCTCAACTAGAGGCCACGGAAAAAAAGTCCTCGCAGTCGGGTGCCCCTCTTATCTCCCTTTACGAAAGCAGAATGGGGAAAGCGGCCAGGTTTTATGCAAAGAGCTGTTTTAAGCAGCGTGACAATCCCGCCCAGAATGGCTGTTTCGACACCCTGTTGCTAGAGCGGCGGCGCTGCCATGGAAGACAAACTGGTTGAGTTTGCCGGTCTGCTGCGTCGCAATGGTGTCCGCGTCTCGGTGAGCGAGCTTATCGAAGCGGTCCGCGCTTGTGCGCTGGTGGGAGTTGGAGAGCGAGAGCTGTTCCGGGAGGCGCTGCGCGCCACGATGGTCAAGCGCGCGATTGATGAACCGCTATTCGACCAATTCTTTGAACTGTATTTTGGCGGGTTGGGTGGAGTCATCAAAAGTGCCGCGGAGGCGGCGCGGCCAGCTACGGCCCAAGGCGAGCGCGAGTTTCAGGAATTCCTGGAGCAGATTGAGCAACTGCTGGCTCGGTACCGCGCGGACCTGCCGGAGTTGGGATGGGCACTGTTGCGCGACGATAGCGGGCGGGTGGAAAAGCTGCTGCGCCAAGCAGTCACCCGCATCGCGCTGGAGCGCGCGGAAGGAGCGGATCAATTAGCGCATCTAGGGGCGGCGTTGTCCGGGGCGTTGGGAATCGAGCAGTTGCGTCTGGCGTTGGCGAGAATGGTGGCACGGTTGGAAGGGGTGGATGGGCGGGCGCAGTGGGAGGAATATGTCGGCCGGCGAATGCGGGCGCTAGAGGAAATAATCGGTCGCTACGTCAGCGGCGAATGGGCGCGGCGCGAGCCCCACGGCAGCGAGCGCTTGCGGCTACGGCAATTGGCCGAGAAAAGTTTCGCCTATCTGACCGACGAGGAGTTGGCGGAGATGAATGCCGCGGTTACCCGTCTGGCCCAACGCCTACGCAATGTGGTGGCGCTACGGCGACGGCGGGCGCGGCGAACACGTTTTGACAGTCAGCGCACCTTGCGGCGCAACCTAAGCCGGGGTGGGGTTCCTTTTGAGTTAGTGTTCAGCCGGCGTCGGCGCGAGCGGCCACAAATCGTGGTGCTGTGCGATATTTCGGACTCGGTGCGCAATGTCTCCCGTTTCATGTTGCATTTTGTCCACGCTCTGCAGGATCTCTATTCGCGGGTGCGTAGCTTTGTGTTTGTCGCGGAAATCGGCGAAGTCACCGCCTACTTTCGCGATCACCAACCGCAAGAGGCAATGGCGGCGGCGCTGAGCGGCGAGATCATCAATGTATACGCCCATTCCAACTTCGGGCGCGCATTCAAGCTCTTCGTGGAAGGGCATCTGGAGGCGATTACTCGCAAGACCACGGTGATCGTGCTGGGCGATGCGCGCAACAATTACAATGCCGTCAACGATTGGTGTTTGCGCGAGGTGCGCCGGCGCGCCCGCCAACTCATCTGGCTCAACCCGGAGAGCCACCATACCTGGGGCTTTGGCGACAGCGAGATGGCGCGCTATGGGCAATGGTGCGACGTGGTTCAGGAATGTCGTAATCTCAACCAGCTGTACCGCGTGGTCGACCGTTTAGTGGCCGCCTGAGCGCCGTTGGCACGTCCGCTTGGTTGACGGTCGGCGGAGGTTTGGTCCACAATGACGCTAGACTGGGAAGAGTGCTCAGGTTGTCGCAGGTTAGATCATGGCCGGCCATAGAGAAGATTTCATTTTAATGACGGTTGGCGCCTTGACGCTGGATCCGACCACCAAGACGCCCATCGTGGTCCTCAAGGATCCGGACAACAAGCTGAACCTGCCGATTTGGATTGGCTTGTTGGAAGCAGCGTCGATGGCCACCGAGCTGGAAGGAATCAAGCCGCAGCGCCCGATGACTCACGACCTGCTGCGCAATCTGCTCAGCGAACTTGGGGGCAGCGTGGACGCAGTGGAGGTCACCGAGCTGCGCGATAACACCTATTTCGCGCACATCCTGATCAAGACTCGCGAGGGGCGGGTCGTAGAAGTGGATTCGCGTCCCAGCGATGCGATTTCCCTGGCCCTGCGCACCAAGTCTCCGATCTATGTAGCCAAAAAGGTGCTCGAGGTATCCAGCGAGCTGCAGCAACCCAATGTCGAGGGCGACTCCAAAGATCGCAATCTGGCCGGAGTGGCACGTGACAAGTGGGCGGAGATTCTGGAAAAGATGTCGCCCGAGGACTTCAAGTATAAGATGTAGCTTACTGGCGCCGGTGCCGCAGCGGCCCGGCGGCTAACCTCATGCCGTCAAGCAGCAAAACTCAACGCCACCACATCAGTCGCAAAGAACTCAAGCAGCCCGACGAATTCATGGTGTTTGCCAGCGAGGTCCAGGACTTCGTGGCGCGCCATATCCAAAAAGTAGCATTGGGAGCGGCCGTGCTGGCGGTTCTGGCGGCGAGCGGGTTTGCGGTTTACCATTATCAGCAAGTACGCACGGCGCGCGCGGCACAGCTGTTTTACGCCGGTTTCCATGCTTTGGATGGGAAGCAGTATAGCCAAGCCGAAGCGATTTTCTCGCAACTTGCGGCGCAGCGCTCCCACAGCGAGATCGGTCGACTGGCCAACTTGTACCTGGGGCTGACCTATTTAAAAGCAGGAAAATTGGCCCAGGCACGCGATAAGCTCGTCAATTATGCTGACCAAGGGACGATATCTTCTTTCCGCCAGCTCGCGTTGCTCAACCTGGGCGTAGTGTACGAGCAGATGGGGAACCTATCCGGCGCACAGCAGGCTTATAGCGCCGCGGCCAATCTTAGCGGCCCGGCCGCCGTCGATGCGCGGTTAGCGCAAGCCCGCGTGCTGGCGGCGCAGGGTAAGAGACAGGCTGCAATCGGCGCCTACGACGCCTTCTTAGCCAGCTCGCCCGAGCCCAGCCAACGCCAGCAAGCGGTTGCCGGTTTGGCGCAACTGGGCGCGCAGGCTCCGGCGCCGTTTCCACCGCAGCCTTTTCCCTCCGCGCCCTGAACGCGTTAACCGCGCCGATTCAGGAGCCCTTGGTGCCAAGGGCGGAATCAATCACGAAATCGAAGGTCGCGGCGTCGCGGTCGCCAATTACCGGGATGCCGTTGACGAAGAAGCTTGGGGTGGAAGCAATGTGGATTCGCTGCCCGTCGGCGACGTCCTGCTCGACCTGGTTTTCGGCCTGAGCGCCCATGACGCAGGCGTGCATGATCTGGGGATCGAGCTGATGGTCGCTGACGAAACGATCGAGGTGCTGGGAAAAATTATCGGCGTTAATGGAGGATTGATCACGGTAAATGTCGTGGACGTAGTCCCAAAAGGCCGCAGGATTTTGTTCGCGCACGCATTCTCCCGCGATCGCCGCAGGCTGGGCCCAGGCGTGGCCGCGCAGCGGAAAATTCTTGAAGATCAAGCGGACTTTGCCGCTATAGGTGTTCTGCACGGCGTTTTCGACAGTTTGGATCGCGTGCGCGCAGTAGGGACATTCGAAATCACCGAATTCGATGACAGTGACCGGCGCGTCAGCCGGCCCCAGCGTTGCGCGGTCGGTCAAGTGAAGGGTGGAGAGATCAACCTTGTTCCAGGGGTCGCCGTCGAGATCTATGAGCTGGCCGG
Source organism: Candidatus Binataceae bacterium (assembly GCA_035294265.1). Taxonomy (NCBI): domain Bacteria; phylum Candidatus Binatota; class Binatia (SeqCode); order Binatales (SeqCode); family Binataceae (SeqCode); species Binataceae bacterium (SeqCode). Next base: position 47,278 of record DATGLK010000103.1, on the reverse strand, counting down.
CCACGGCGTAGGTCTGGGCCGGGTTGATGTAAATGTCCATGTGCCCTTGCTGTCCGGGCGCGCTGGCCTGACGGCGATCGAGACCGCCAAAATCGGCGGGAACAGCGGGGGTGAAATCAACCTGGGTGGCGGCGGGTAGATGGAATTTGTCGCGCAGCGCGGCAAGTAGGCGTTGGTCCTCGCTGCCGTTCTTGCCCAGCTCGAGCAATTGCCCCATCAGGACCTTGCTGGAGGCAGGTAGGGTGAACAGGTCGAACCGGACTTGCTTGCCGCGATCGCCAACCATCGTGACCGGGCGCATCGTGAGCTTGGGAAAGGGCGAGGGTTGCGCTCCGTCAAGCTTAATCCGATCGGGACTAGCGATAAGAAAGCGTTCCTGAATAAACGAGACCAAGCGATGGTCCAAGGCGTTGCCCCCCTTGTCGATGGTGGAAGCCAGGAGCGATGTTCCACCACTCGCAACTGCCAAAATTAGAGTGACGATGGCAATCAGGGGAGCATAAGGGTTTATTTGCTCTGTCATAAATATACTATTGAAAATCTTCGAAGTTGGCGGCCGGTAAGTTCTCACCGATAGGCACGAAGTCTAGCCGCGCGGGCGGCTAAAAAGAAGAGGCAGCCCTACGCGGGCGGTAGGAGATTTTGATGTTTGATTTGGAGCCGACGTTTTCGCCATGCCTGAGAACCGCAACCATCTAGTAGAGCTAGGCCGCGCCTGGGCCGGAGCGAAGCGACGGCCGCGCGGCTTTCTGGCACCGGTGGCGCAAGCCAGCTAACCTGCCAGAAGCACATCGATCGACGCGACGCTTTAGCGAAATGAACCAGATCAGGTTGCTCCTTGCCAATTGCGCTTCAGGTTATAGGCACCTGCTCGCAGCGGTCTTGGTCGCGCTGGCGCTTCCAGTGGCGAATGGGTGGGCTGCGACGGCTTCGACGAGCGGCTCCGCAAGCGCGCCTGGGATACTGGCTGGGCTGGTGCTGGTAGGGTTGGTGCTATATTGCCTGTGGATTTACAGCAGGCCGCTGATGCGCGCCGGCGACTCCAGTCTAGGATGGGCTCTGCTGCTGTTGGCAGGGCTGGGGGTGCTCAAATTCGCCACTTTGCCCATCTTTCCAGGCTTGGGCATCGACGTGGGCAGCTATCAGGCGTGGGCGCTACGGATGGCCGACGGCGGCCCGGCGCGAATGTATCAACCGGGTTACTTTTTGGACTATCCACCGGGTTACCTGTACGGCTTGTGGGCGGCGGGAGCGTTGGTTCGCGAGCTGGGGATTTCGGGCGACTTGGCGCGTTGGATAATCGAAACTCCCGCCCTGATTGGCGACTTGGTCCTGGGCTGGCTGGTATTCGTTATCGTCCGCCGCCGCCAGCCAGCGATGGCATGGCTGGGGCTGATCTTGTTCGCGCTTAACCCGGCCCTGCTGTTTGACACCGTCGTCTGGGGACAGAGCGATTCGGTGTTCACTTTGATGATGCTGCTGGCGACGGTGCTGGCGATCGATGGTGAATTCGAGCTGAGCTGGGGCATGGCGGCGTTGGCGGTGCTGACCAAGCCGCAGGCCTTGGCGTTGCTGCCGATTTTGGCGTTATGGACGCTGATACGGGCGCGCCCGGCGACTTGGGGGACTTCGGTGTTGGGGTTTGCCGCGGTGGGTGTGATTGGAGCCGGGCCATTTCAGAGCGGGCGGCCGTGGAGCTGGCTGGTGTCGTTGTACGGATCGACCGCGGCCTATTATCACGAGACCTCGGTCAATGCGTTTAACTTCATGGGCTTGCTTGGCGGTTTGCGCCAGGCGGATGCCAACCGAGTGGCGGGGCTGTCGTACTTTACAATCGGGATGGGGCTGTTGGCGCTGATGTATCTGGGGCTGGCGTTGCTACTATGGCGCCGACGCTCGGCGGAAAACATGCTGGCGGTATGCTTCCTGGCCGTGTTCGGCTTCTTCATGTTCGCGCCGCGAATGCATGAGCGCTACCTATACCCGGCGTTGGTGTTCGCGGTGCCGCTAGCGGTGGAATCGGGCTGGATGCTGGCGGTGCTGGCGGTGCTTAGCGCCACCTTCCTGTTCAATCTGGCGGATGTGAAGAGTGCCCTGGAGCACAACTATTTTTTTCCAAGCCACGATCCGCTGGCGATGTTCACCGCGGTGATCAACACGGCGGCGCTAGGTGCCGCGGCGTACTGGAGCTGGATGGCGGCGCGAGCAGGGGCAGGGCCGCCCAGGGTGCCAGCTTTGTGGCAGCAGGTCCAGGCCGCAACGGGGGCGCGCCTACGTGCCGCTGAACACTCGGTGACGGGAGGCAAGTCGGCGGCGGTCGATGAGGGGCGATGTCCGCGGTGGCAGCGGCTTGATGGCTATATCGTGCTGGTGTTGGTGGTGGCGGCGGCGGTGCTGCACTTCTGGCATCTGGGGCGACCCAACGAGATCGTTTTTGATGAAGTTCACTTTGTTGGACAGGCGCGCCATTATCTGCATGGCGAACAATTCCTGGATCCCCATCCGCCGCTAGCCAAGCTGCTGATCGCGTTGGGTATCTGGCTGTTTGGCGATCACCCCTGGGCTTGGCGGCTGGGCAACGCCAGCGTGGGGACGGCCCTGGTGGCGATCACCTACCTGTTGGGCCGGCGGATGTTCAACTCCCGCATGACTGGCACTTTGGCGGCGGCGTTTGTCCTGTGCGACGGAATGTTTATCGTCGATTCCCGCATCGCCGTAGTCGATATCGTCTATCTGACCTTCGCGGCATGGTCCTACCTGCTGCTGTTTCGTTTTATCCAGACCACGGATCTGCGCGCGCGCCGATGGACCCTGCTGGCGATGGCGGTGACGTTGGGCTTGTGTCTGGGGTCCAAGCTGTACGTGCCTGCGATCACCTATTTGCTGGTGGTCGGGTTTATGACTTATGTACTGCTGAGCGAGGGACGGTCGCCTGCCGGTGGGGCAGCTCCGGGGCGTCGTCCCGCGCCGGCAGCGGTGAGGACTGCGGCCCAAATCGCGCGCGAGAAGCGGGTGAGCGGTGCGGTGGCGATGGTCACTGCGGTGGCGGCGATTTTTTATATTGGGACGTTCTTACCGCATTACCTGCTGGGCTGGTGGGGCGGCATCGCGGATCTTTTCAAATATTACAAAGACGTGATCTGGTACGAGAACAGCGTGGCATCCGCCACCCATCCCTATTCGGCGCCCTGGTGGAGTTGGCCATTGATGCTGCGGCCCATCGCCTATTGGCAGAATTTTCCGCCGGTTGGTGACGTCGCCACGATTTGGGGCGGCGGTAATCCGGCTTCCTGGTGGGGCGCGCTGACCGCCATCCTGATTGTTGGCATGCAGGCGATCGAGCGGCGCAGCCTGCCCCGAGCCTTTTTGGCGATAGGCTTTCTTTCTTACTTGCTGATGTGGGTGCCGATCGGACGCACGCTGTTTTTGTACCATTACATGCCAGCCGTATATCTGGGCTATTTGGCCTTGGGCGCGACCTTGACCGAGTGTTGGGAGGGCAAACTTTTGGTGTTGGAGAAGGTTGCCCTGCTGCTGACCCTGATGCCGCCCTTGCTGTTGGGGATCGGGGGAGCGGCGGGCGCGATCGCGGCGCTGGCGCTGCTGGCGGGCTATGCCGCCTTGTTGGGGCGGGGCCAGTGGGAAGGGCGATTTGTCTGTCTTGTCTTCGTGGGGGTGATCGCGCTCTGTTTTGTTTACTTCTTGCCGCTATGGTTGGGTATTCCGGTGTCGCGTGCCGGCTATTATGCCCGCATGTGGCTGCAAGGACCTGGACTGCGAAATTGGATATGACAGCGCACAAGCCGATGCGGTGGCTCGCGGTTTGGTTGCCAATACTGGCGGTGGCGCTGATGCTGGCGCCTCCTGCTCGCGCACAGGTGTTGGCCAACGGTGATCTGTCGATGGGAGCGGGCAATTTCCCCGACCATTGGCAGACCCAGGGCTGGCAGGAAAGCAGTGGCTACACGACTTATAAATGGCTTCACATCCCCGGACGCCCGGGCCAGCTTGAGGTCGATAACCATCAGCCCAACGACGCGCGCTGGACTCAGGAGCTGACTCTGGCTCCCGGCTGGTACCACTTCACCGCGCAGGCGCGCACCGAGAACGTGGGTCCCAGCGGCGCAGGCGCTTCGATAAGCGTGTTGGAAGATAGCATCATGTCGCGCCAGCTTTACGGAACCCAGCCCTGGCAGCGGCTTGGATTTTACCTCAAGGTGGGGCGGCGCGGTGCTGATATCCAACTGGCCTTGCGCTTGGGTGGGTTTTCCAGCACCAATACCGGCCGGGCGTTTTTTCGCGCGGTGCGGATGGACAAGACGAAGGCGGCGGGTACGGATGATCCGGCTTACGACCTGGATAGTATCCGGCGAGCCGCAGTCTCGCCCCCGGTCGGCAGCCGTTGGACCCTATACGCCACGTTCGTATTGCTGGGGCTGATTGCGGTGCTGGGCTGGCGCGCAATGGGCGACAGCGAACCGCCTGACGCTCGCGCGCAAGAAACCGTTTTGCCCAAACGGTCGGCGCGGCGCCAGCAAAGACCACCATCGGGGTTGACAAACGCGGGATGAGTCTTGATGCTCGCGGGCATGGATGGGGATAGCGCCAAGGGCGGTCAAGAGAGGGTGGTTGAGGATGAGGTGGGCGCACCGGTGCGGTGCGAGGTTTGTAGCGCGCCGATGAAGCCAATGGGTCATTGCAAATATTGGTGTTTGTCATGCGGCTTTTTGCGCACATGCAATGACCTGCTGTGAGTGGAGGTGGGCTCGAGCTTGGGACTTTGCCCTGGGGGCCTATCTTTGGCAAACTGAAAGTCAGCGTCATGCGATGTCCGATTTGCAAACGGCCGGTCGAGATTTCGCCCGCCAACCGCTATCGGCCGTTCTGTTCGGAACGCTGCCAAATGGTCGATCTGGGCTTGTGGGCCGGAGAAGAATACCGGGTCCCCGGCGGGCAAGTGGACGACCGGGCTCATCCCGACGATCGGAAAAAAAAGCTTCTCAACTAGCCCGCGGACCGATGCCTGCGAGGCTATGTGGCCGAAGGGGTGGGGCATGATCCATCCCAGCGCCGTGATCGGGCCCGAGGTCGAGTTGGACGAAGGGGTTGAGATCGGACCCTTCTGCTACCTGATGGGCCGGATCAAGCTGGGCCCCGCCAATCGCCTGATTAGCCATGTGACAATTTTGGGCGATACTGAACTAGGGCCCGCCAACGTGCTGCATTCCAACGTGGTAATCGGAGACGAGCCGCAAGATGTTGAGTACCGCGGTGGCCGGCGCGAGGTCCGAATCGGGGCGCGCAACATTTTCCGCGAGGGGGTGACAATTCATCGGGGCAGTGAGCATGGCGAGCGCACGGTGATCGGCGACGATAACTTCTTGATGCAGAATGCTCACGTGGCGCACGACTGCCGGATCGGAAACTTTACCATCATCGCCGGCGGCGCAATTTTGGCTGGGTGGGTAGAGGTAGCGGACCGAGCCATTATCTCGGGCAACTGCGCGGTCCATCAATACGTAAGAATTGGGCGGCTAGCTTTCATGCGCGGCTTGGCGCGCACCAGCCGGGACGTGCCGCCGTTTTGCGTTTTATCTGACACGCACACCGTGCGCGCGATCAATGTCGTAGGGCTGCGCAGGGCAGGATTTGCGCCCGCGACAATCGGGGCCCTGCGCCAAGCCTTCAAGATTCTCTTTGGGCGTCGCCGCAACCTCAGGTTAGCGCTCGCGGAGTTGGTCGCCCAGGGGCCACGGGGCGCGGAGGTGGACGAGCTGGTCGAATTTATTAGGCAGTCGCGCCGCGGGGTCGCCTTCGGGCCAGCCCAAGCGAGCGACGCGGCGCAAAGCGAATAGCTAAAGTTACGGCCGGAGCGCGCCGATCCTTCCTTTCCTAGCATCGTGGGGCGCGTTGCCTGCGCCGGCCAGCCATTTTCAGGGCAGCGGGAATTCGTCCAGATAGTGCCGATACTCTTCTTCGAGATCGATCTGCAGTGAAAGTAGGGTGCGCGCCGTGCCATTGTAGTGGCCAATGGCGGTGACCAGATCGACCAGCCGCTCGGGGTCCAGATGCTGGCGTAGAATCTCGAAAGTGCGATCGCTAATGGCCAGCTCGGCGGTCATCTCGCGTGCCGCGCGCAGCACTGCTCGGTCCAGGGGCGACAGGTGAGTGGACTGGCCGGCAGTTTCCTTGGCGATCGCTCGGATGTCGTCATCCGACACCCCGAATTGGCGGCCCAATTCGATATGGTGGGCATATTCGTAGGCACAGCGGGTTGAGTAGCCGACCTGAAGCAAGGCCATCTCGCGCAGGCGTGGATCCAGGCGGCTATGATGGCGGATGAACATCGCGACTTGGCTGGAGGCGCGGGCCGCGAGCGGACTGTTGACCAGGGCCTTGCGCAGATTGAGTTTGCTCTCCAGCAGATCCTGGTGTTCGGCGGGCAAGTCTTGCTTGCTCAGATAGGGGACGCGTGCCATCGGACGAGGTCCTCCTCCTGTTAGATGGTGCACCGTTACCAAGGTGCCGGCAGCTTGTGTTTTTACACCCGTGGGTGGCGTACCGCTACCCTCGGCGGCTTTGGGCTGGGCAGTGCAGGGGCGATAAACCAGGCAGGTGCCCTGCCCGGGGCAGGGTGATCGCTCTAAGATGGGCCACAGTGCTTTCGCAGGCGTGACGGTGGGATTACAATCGCAGCCCTGATGGATCGGCTACAACAGACTCTAGAATGGCTCTACGGGCTGGAAAGCCGGGGCGAAATCTACAAGCTGGAACGGATGGAGGCGGCGCTGCGGCTGCTCGGCGATCCCCATCGACGTCTGCAGGTGGTCCATATCGCAGGGACCAAGGGCAAGGGCTCGGTGGCAGCGATGGTGGATAGCTGTCTGCGGGCCGCGGGCTACCGCTGTGGGCTGTACACCAAGCCGCATTTGGTAAACCTGGCCGAGCGTACCCGAATAAATGGCGCTCAGATCCCGGCCGCCGTGCTGCTCGATTATATCGAGACGTTGCGCGCGTTGTACGAGCGAGCCGGGATGGCGCTGACGTTTTTCGAATTCACTGTGGCGCTCATGTTCCTGTATTTTGCCCAGGCCAAGGTCGACGTGGCGGTGATTGAGACTGGTCTGGGCGGTCGCCTGGATTCCACCAATGTGGTCAGTCCCGTGCTCAGCGTCATCACGCCTATCGGCTTCGATCACATGGAATACCTGGGCTATACCATCGCGTCGATTGCGGGAGAGAAGGGTGGGATCATCAAGCCCGGGGTGCCGGTGGTGATAGGTACGCGTGACCCCGAGGCGCGCCAGACGCTTACCGCGATCGCGGCACAACGCAGATCGGCGGCGATGCTGGTCGAGCGCGACTTCGATTATCGTTCGTATCCTCGGGCCCATCGATTGGATTATCACGGGTTGGGCCTGGAACTGGCGCAGGTGGAGCTGGGGCTGGCGGGGCAGTTTCAGCAGGAAAACGCAGCGATTGCGCTAGCCGCGCTGGAAATCTTGCGCGGGATGGGATGGGCGCTGGAGGAGGCGGCGATACGCCGGGGTTTGGCCGAGGTGGACTGGCCTGGGCGTTTCGACACGGTCTCACGTCGGCCGCTGGTGGTGTTGGATTGCGCACACAACGAACTGAGTATCGCGGCCTTGCTGCGCACGGTGCATGAGGAAATCGGCCAGCAGCCACGGCCACGTTTGCTCTTCGGCTGCCTGGCGGACAAGCAGTGGGCGCAGATGGCACGGCAACTGGCGCCATGGGTTAGCGATGTTACGTTGACTCGGGTCAAACCCAAGCGGCCGCTTGATCCGCACCGTCTGACCGAGCATTTCGCGCCGGTGCCGACGCGGGTCATCGAAGAGCCCGCGACGGCGATGGCCCGGCTGATGGCGGAGGCGACGCCGCAGGATTTTATTCTAGTGACCGGTTCGGTCTATCTAATCGGCGACGTGTACCCGTATTTCCTGGCGGCCAGTGGACGCCGGGGGCTTTTTCCCGAAGCGCCATGTTAAAGGGGCGCAGGGAGTAGGCCCACGCTATCCGGACGAGCATGGTTTCGGCTTGGCCAGCGCCGCACCTTATCGGCCCTGGGCGCCGGCGCGCTGGGGCTGCTGATGGCGGTCAACGCCGCCGCTCAGGCCAAAGGGGTGCTACCTACCCGGGTGCAATTGAGCGCACCGGTCCATGTGGCGGGCGAGAGCATGACTTATGACTCGCGGCTTAACCGCTTCGTGGTCGTGGGCAATTCCAGCCTGCAACAGGGACCGCGGCTGCTGACCGCGCACGAGATCGATTTTGAGCCCAGACGCCAGCGCGCACGTGCCACCGGACAGGTCCATCTAAGCGATCCGCAAGCGGATGTATATGCCAGTTGCGCGACACTGGACCTGACCAACGAGACCGGAGAGTTGGACGACGCGTTGATCCGCTCACGCAATCAAACCTTCAAGTTGCAGGGCAAACATGTCGAAAAGAAGGAGGGTCAGCGCTACCTGATCCGTAGTGGGACGTTCACTGCCTGCCAATGTGGTGAAGGGCCCCCGGCCTGGAGTATCTCGGCGCAGGAAATGGATGTCGAGGTGCCTGGGACGGCGACCGCGCGCGGCACGCAGTTCGACGTGCTGGGCTATCCGATCCTGCCGACGGCGCTGCCCAAGGTTTGGTTTCCAGTGGGCATCGATCGGGCCAGCGGCCTGCTCAGCCCGCAGCCGACGATTTCCAACTTTCGGGGCTTTCAGGTGATTCAGCCCTATTTTTTGGACATCAGCCGCAGTTCGGATGCCACCGTGGCGGCGGACGTGGAGACGTCGCAGCGAGTAGGGTTGTACGGCGAGTACCGGCTGGATAACGGGCCGGACGATTATTTCTGGATCGACGGCGGCTACTTTAACGAGTTTTTGCGCTCCAATGCCAATCGCGCCTCCTCGATTTTCGATTCTCAGTTGTATGACAAGAACATTCCAATCAATCGTTTGGACGCAATCGGCATGTTACGCCAGCATGTCGGCGACAATCTGACGGTTTACGCCGACTCGCTCAATGTCACCGATCCGTTGCTGCTGCGGGATCTGGACGTGTGGACACTTTCTAATGATTACAATTACAGCTCGGGGATAAACCTGCTGCGCTATACCACCTCGGATGTGGGAGTGATTGACGATTTTACCAACGGTTATGCGCAGGTGCGCAGCATCTGGTACCAGGATTTGATTCAAGATCCACGGCTTGACCTGCAGGAGCCCTTTGACGGGTTGGTTAGCGGCCGGGCTGCGTTGCCGGGCGATTTGAGCTTTGCTTATACCGATTATGACGCGGAGTTGGCGGACTTCTGGCGGGATCAGGGGCAGGGTGGGGCCCGGCTGAATCTGCAGCCCAGCGTGAGCGTACCCTTTCGCTGGGATCGGTACTTCTATGGCTCGGCCTCGGCAGGGATGTACAACACCTTTTACGATGTTTCGGGCCATCAGGTCGGGATTACGCCGGTGGATACCGGAGGGCGGCTGTTCAACAACGGCCTGTATTTGGGGCCGTTGGCGCAGGGAGGACTGCTGGTCCGCGACCCGATTCCATATTTCAACTTTCAGCTCTCGACTATCGTGGGCCGGGTCTTCAGTCCAAATTGGAACTCGCTTGAGAAACTGCGCCAAACTATCGAGCCGTTCGTCTATTACGCATACGTGCCCAATATTGACCAGGGCAATCTGCCGATCTTCGATGAAATCGATCGGGTGGAAGGGCGCAGTCTGGTAACCTATGGCTTTTCTACCCGGTTTTTGGCCAAATTTCCCTCAACCAACTCGCAACCGCCGCCCCTGAGCACGACGGAGACCGCCAGCTCGCAGGGGCCGTTGTTGACCGCGTTCAGTCCGGGCCGGCTGCTTGGGGTGGGCGGATTGGAAGATCTGCTGGATTTGACTGTACTGCAGTCCTACGACACTTCCCATCCGGTGGCGGCCAGTGGGTCGCATATGTCGGACCTGGAAATGTATGCTTCGTTTTTGCCCACCCGGTTGGGTTGGTTTTCAGGTAGCCTGGATTACGACGTAGCAGGGCCGCATACCCTGGATGCGGGCAACCTGTCGTTCAATTTCCAGCCGCCTTGGGAGCCCAATGTCTCTCCGGTCTACATGGGGCGATCGGTGGTAGGGTCGTTTTTCACTTTGAGTTACAGCTATCTTAATCCGAGCGCGCTTGTGTTCGCGCCCCCCAACGCGGCACGGGTGAATTATCTAACCTTCCAAACCTATTATGAATTGTTCAGGCGGGCTGGCCTGTTTTTCGGTCCCAGCTATGACTTGGCTACGCACAAATTTCTCGCCACCAATTATGGGGTGCGGCTTAAGTCACCTTGTAATTGCTGGGCCGCCGACTTTGGCCTGACGCAAACTATCGCGCCGGTCCAAACCGCCTTCACCTTCCAGATTACTCTGGGCGGACTGGGCTCGGTGGGTACCAACCCCTTTGGCTCCAATCCTTTCCAACTAAGCCCTTTCGGGGCGGTACGCAGCACCGGTTTTCTGACCGGTTACAGGTAGGTCATATGTTTGCGCTGGATAGACATAAATCGGCTAGCTTAAATCTAATGCCGCTGGTTGCAATCGTGTTGGCGACGGCGTTGAGTGGCTGCGGCTATGAGTTCGAGGCGCAAGGCCCAGGCTTGCCGGCATCGGCGCAAACCATTTATGTCGCGCAATTCGCCAATATGAGTCGCACCACCGGAATTGCCGAACCCTTCATGCGCTACGTCAAGGACGAAATCGCCAATCACGATCGCTTGACGCTGGTGGATAGTCCGGCTGACGCCGACTTGGTTTTGACTGGTACGATCAACAACGTCCAGACTGAACCCGGATCGCTCAACTCGGTAGACGAGCCCACCAATTCGATCCGTCAGCTCTCGGTCAGCGCGCAACTCACCGACGGACACAGTGGCAAGGTAATCTGGAGCGAGAACGGGATTTCCTCGACTCAGCGCTTCGCGGATGTGGCTTCGGCGCTGTTGCCCAGTTCGCCGGTTTTTCTGCAGCAAAACTTCCGCGCGCGCGATATCGGTCAGCTCACCGATATTCAGGTCGCGCAGACTCAGCAAACAATCGCTAGCCATCAGGTGATGAGCAATGTTGCTCACGAGCTGTATGCACTGATGTCGGAGGGATTTTAGCGATGGTGGCGCGGCGTGTGGCGGCGAGAACGAGTCTGAAGAGGCGATCATGGGAAAAAGCGCGCTGATAACCGGTATCACGGGGCAAGACGGTTCGTATCTGGCCGAGTTGCTGCTGAGCAAGGGCTATACGGTGCATGGTCTAGTGCGGCGGACCTCAAGCTTTGCCACCGGCCGGATCGACCATCTGCGTCGCGGTTATGACCAAGAAGCGGCACTCAAGCTGCATTACGGCGATCTGGGCGATGGAACCGGGTTGCGTCGGGTGCTGGAGCTGACGGCGCCCGACGAAGTTTACAATTTAGCGGCGCAGTCGCACGTGCGGATCTCTTTCGACCAACCCGAGTACACTGCGGACGTTGTGGGATTGGGTGCCTTGCGCCTGCTGGAGGCAGTGCGTGACCATAGCCGCAATAACCAGCGCGAGGTGCGACTTTATCAGGCGGGATCGTCGGAAATGTTTGGCCAGGCGGCGGAGGTACCCCAGCGCGAGACCACGCCGTTCCATCCCCGCAGTCCTTACGCCTGTGCCAAGGTGTACGCGCATTGGCAGGTGCTCAATTACCGCGAGGCGTACGGACTGTTCGCGGTTAATGGGATCCTGTTCAATCATGAATCGCCGCGGCGGGGCGAAAACTTCGTGACGCGCAAAATCAGTCGCAGCGCCACCCGAATTGCGGTGGGGCTGCAAAAGCGCTTGGCGCTGGGCAATCTGGAGGCGCGTCGGGATTGGGGGTTTGCGGGCGATTACGTGGTGGCGATGTGGGCGATGCTACAGCAGCCCAAGCCCGAGGATTACGTGGTAGCCACCGGCGAAAGCCATTCGGTGCGGGAATTTCTGGAGTTGGCGTTTGCTCATCTGGGATTGGATTGGCATAAGTATGTCGATTTCGATGAGCGCTTAACCCGACCGGCGGAAGTGGATCTGTTGAAGGGTGATGCGAGCAAGGCGCGGCGGGTGCTGAATTGGCGGCCGCAGGTCAGTTTTCCACAATTGGTAGCGATGATGGTCGAGGCGGATCTGGCGTTGGCGCAGCGTGAATTGAAAGCCAGCAGTTAAGTCGCGCGACGGCGCCCGCGCACAGTCGAAGCACGAGTTGAACCTCGTCATCGTTTCGCCGCCGCGCTTGCCCCCTCAAATGCAACCGTAGCCCAGGCCGGGCGCGTCATTTTTTCACATCCACATCCTCGTCGTTCTGGCACAAAGAGCCTGGCGGTTGCGCGCTTTGGGTGAGTTAGCTGCGCGGCGCCAACGGGTGTGCCAGGACAATGGCGGCGTCCAATCGTACTCCGGTGTATCTATTACAGCCCTTGCCCGAAGCGGGGCCGGCGCTGCCTTACGCTGCTACGCTGTGGCGGCGGCGCTGGTTTTTGGCCGTTACGATGGGGCTGGGTTTGCTAGCGGGTTGGGGCTTCACTGAGCTGCGAGTGGCGCGCTACCAGGCGCGCGCGGTAATTCGACCGATGGCGCCGGCGGATTTGCTCTCGCAGGTGGGGGAGAGCAGCGGGCTGTTGGGGTTGACGATGCAAGGACAGGGGGAAGCGCAGGCCTATCGGTATATCAGCATGTTGCAAAGTCGGCAGGCTGGAGGGCGCCTGCTGGCGGCCTATCCGCTCCTAAGCCGGGCGAGCGAGTATGGGGGCGGCGAGCGCGTGCTGAACTTGTGGCAGGGGCTGCGGGCGCTGACTGCCGCCGAGGAGATCGATTACGACCGGCGGGCGGGCAATATCGTGCTGAGCCTGACACTGCGCCAGGGGCCGGTGGCGCAACAAGTGTTGGGTGCGATGATCGACGACTTGCGCTCGGATTTGCGGGCGCGGGTGGTCAGCGACGCCGATGCTAGCGTGGACAGCCTGGAGCATCAGATAAACCAGACTGTCGATCCCTTGCTGCGCCAGCAGCTCTATCAGCAGGTAGCCTTCGATCTCCATCGCGCGGCCACCGCCAAAGTGCAAGCCGATTTCGCCTTCGAGGTGATTGATCCGCCCAGCTTCGACCCACGACCGGTGGGAATGGGACGGCTCGAATGTGCAGCCATGGGCCTGCTGGTGGCGGCGTTGCTGGGGGTGGGGCTGTGCTGGGGCTGCGAGCTGGCTTTGGCGCAGCGGCGGGTGCGCATGGAGCGGGCGTGATAGGACAGGTGGAAAGCCCTCGGGCCGGCTTGCTCGGTCAGGTTCTGCACAGCGCCCTGTTATTGAGCGCAGTAGGTTATCTCAGCGGATTTATCGCCTTTCCCGCCAAATTGATCCTGATTCGTCAGGTCGGACCGGCGCAGTACGGGCTTTATGCTTTGGCGGGGGCCGTGCTGCAAATCGTATACCTGTTGGGGGGCTGGAGTTTTCACTTGCGGATAGTGGCATCCACCCCCGAGCCAGCCTTGGAGGATACCGCCTATGCGCTCAGTGTGGGACTGGGGGCCAGCCTGCTGGCGGGGTGCCTGCTGGTCGCGCCTCTGGTTGCCCATCGCTTTGGGGCCGCGGTGGCATGGCTGGTATGCGGGTTGAGCGCGATCCGGCTGTTCAATCTGGCCGCCTACAGCTATGCGGCTTTGTTGGAGCGCGAATTGCGCTATGGCCCGTTCGCGGCGGTTGATGCGCTGGCCTCGTTGGTCTCCTTTGTGCCCGCGCTGGTCGCGGCGCGCGTGAACTTTGGGGCTTGGGCGTTGGTGATGCGCGAGGCTGCGATGGTGGCGCTCAGTCTGGCCGGTTACCGCTGGCTGGCGGGCCGCCGGCTGCGGCTGCGGGCGGGGCGACGCGAGGTCAACCAGCTGTTTCACTTCGGGGCGCCGCTGGCTCTGATGCAAGCTGCGATGACTGGCTTTTGGAGTACTGACCGGCTGTGCCTGGGGCTGCGCGCTGACGCTACCGCGGTTGGTATCTACAGCCAAAGCCGCGCCCTGGCCGACGCGTTGGGAACGGTCATGGGGCCGTTGGTGACTCAGGTCGCGCTGCCTGCCTATGCGCACAGCACGCGGACCAGTGGGCCGGGACCAACCAGCGCGGTTTCCTCGGGCGACCCGCTTTACGCCTGGTTCAGTTTCATCTCGGTGCGAGTGGCACTGGGGATAGCGCTGCCGATGGCGCTATTCCCCCGTCTGCTGGTGGGTTGGCTGTTGGGTAACCGATGGATGGAGGTGGCCGCACTGTTGCCGGCCTTCGCGCCCTATGTGGTGCTGCTACCTATGGTGGAAAACCAGCGCTCCCACCTACTGGGCACGCATCAGCTGCGCCGACTGGCGCTACTGAGCTGCGTGCTGGGGGCAGCCAGCGCGGGTGCTCCCTTGTGCATGTGGCTATGGCCTGGCGTGGGACCGCTGGCGCTAACCACCACTGCCGGCTTGGCGGTGGTTTGGAGCGCGGGACAAGGATTGGTGCACAGCCGGCTGAATTACCGCTGGCTACTCGGCCCCCCCACCATTGCGACGCTAGCGGCGGTAATGGTGGAGCACGGGTTGAGTGGCTGTGGGGCGTTGACGCCGGGCGGCGTGCTGGCAGTAGTGCTGGCAAGTTACGTCGGGTTGTTAGGGATTGTGGAGGGGCGACAGATCTGGCGTCTGTTGGCCTTGGCGCGAGGCCTGCCCGAAACGAGCGCCGAGCCAAGGGTGGGCCGATGACGGGGTGCGATAGGGTAATTTATCACTCCGGCGAAAGGCATCCGGCGCCGCCCGCCAAGCTCTCGCTGAGGCTGCTGCTGGTCAGCTCCCGCTGCCCTGACCCCGAGGGGCGCGCCGACCAGCGTACGGTCTATCGCCTGCTTAAGTATCTGGCCGGTCGCGGCCATCGAGTTCATCTAATTGCCTTGGACACCTGGGAGAGTCCGGTCCGCGATATGGGCGTGGTAGCCCGGTTATGCGAACGGGTCCAGGTCTATCGCCATTCACGTTGGCGCGCCTTGGCGGGATTGGTGGCAGGGCTTGGGCGCGGCTGGCCGCTGCAAGTCGCAGGGTTGTGGAATCCGGCGATGGCGCGGGCGGTGCGCCAGGCGCTGGCTGAGGAGCGGCCGGATTTAATTTACGTGCATCTCATCCGCAGCGCCGAGTATGTGCGGGGCATGGGGGGAGCGCCCAAGTTGTTGGCAATGCAGATCGCGCAAAGCCTCAATTTGCAGCGAATGGTGCGCTATCGCAACGGTATAGGCCGCTTAGGTTGGGCGTTGGAACGGCGCTTGGTTGAACGCTACGAGCGGGCGGTGGCGGCGGATTTCGAGCGCTGCGCGGTCATCTCGGTGCACGACCGTGACGCGATCGGACTGGCGCCGCAACGCACCTGGCTGGTTCCTCACGGTGTGGACCTGCAGGAGTTCCACCCCGCGCCGGCCGGCTGCCATGAGCGCGGCCCGATTATCTTCAGCGGGGTGCTCGATACCGCGCCGAATTTGGACGCGGCGCGGTGGCTGCTGGGATCGATTTGGCCGCAGGTGCTAAGGCGTCAGCCGGCGGCACGTTTGCAGATCGTAGGTCGAAATCCGCCCGCGAGCTTAATGCGGCAAGCGCGTGCGGCGGGAGTAGAGGTGATCGACTCGCCACCGCGGTTGGCGCCGTATTTGCGCGCCGGATCGATCGGGCTGGTACCGATGAGGATCGCGGCGGGTTTGCAGAACAAGCTGCTGGAAGCGCTGGCGAGCGGATTAGCGGTGGTGGCGACGCCCACCGCTAACCAGGGGATCGGGGCCGTTGACGGCCGTGAGTTGATTTTGGCCGAGGATGCGATCGGCTTGGCCGAGGGGGTAGCGCGGTTGTGGGAGGACCAGGTGGGACGCCAGCGGCTGGCGACTCAGGGGCGGCGCTTAATCGAACGCTGCTGGAGCTGGGAATATCACTGGCGGCAGTTGGAAAAGAAATTGATAAGGCTTAGCCGCAGCGGCGCCAGCGGAGTCAGCGCAGTTGCCGACCACTCCCAGGGCGCGGGCGGCCGGGACGCAGAGGAGGGTGGCAAGCGATGATGGTGCTGGGAATTCACGACGGTCACAACGCGGCAGCCTGCCTAATGAACCAGGGTGCGGTTCTGGCGGCCCATCAGGAGGAGCGCTTGTCGCGGGTCAAGAACGAAGCCGGCTTTCCGCGCCGCGCGGTGGCTAGCGTGATGGCGATAGCGGGGGTGCAGGCAGACCAAATCGAGCGGGTCGTGATGGCGGGTCGGATGCTGCATCGGACACCTCCTTCGCCCCAGAACCAGCGGCTTAACTATAAGCGGGCGTGTGATTTGACGATGCGCTGGCGACATGCGCTCAAGGGCGGGGTGGTGGACCAGATTCGGCAGGAGCGGATGATGGGGGCGCGCGCGCGGCGTGTGCGTGAGCTTGGGGTGGGGGCGCCTCTGGAATTTATCGAACATCATCAGTGTCACGCGGCGGCGGCTTACTACGGCTGGGGGCGGCTGTCGGAGGAGATACTGGTATTGACCTTGGATGGAGCCGGGGACCGGCTGTGCGCCACTGTGAATATCGGCCGCGAGGGGCGCTTGGTTCGGGTAGCGCAAGTGGCTGAAGCCTCCTCGCTGGGGCTGGTGTGGGCTAACGTGACGGCGTTGGCGGGGATGACGGCGGTGGAGCACGAATACAAATTGATGGGTTTGGCGCCCTATGCGTCGGCGGCGGCAGCCGAGCGAGTGAGCAAGCGTTTTGGCGAATTGTTTGGATTCGAGCAACCCGGGCTTACCTGGCGCTTCAACTATGGCGCGCCACCGGCCACGCGTTGTTACGAGTTCGTGCGCGAGCTGTTGGAGTTTGAGCGTTTTGATGCGATTGCGGGAGGTTTGCAGCTTTTCACTGAGCGCTTTGTGTGCAACTGGGTCCGCAACTGTATTCGCGCGCTCAAGGTGCGGCGGGTGGCCCTGGGCGGCGGGGTGTTCATGAACGTGAAGGTGAACAAGGCGGTGATGGAGCTGAGCGAAGTGGAGGATCTGTTTGTGATGCCCTCGTGCGGAGACGAAACCAATGCGTTGGGGGCTTGTTATGCGGTGAGCGCCGGTGCGCGCGTGCGCACGCGTGCGCTGGGTGAGATGTATTGGGGGCCGCGTTATGACCAGCTTGAGGTGGCGGCGGCGGTGCGGGCCCATCGTTTTGGCGCGCCGGTGGCGATTACCGAAAGTGGTCATATGGAGGAGGAGATCGCGTTGCTGCTGGCGCGGGGCGAAATCGTGGGGCGGTTTGCCGGGGGCGAGGAGTTTGGCGCTCGTTCACTGGGTAACCGGGCCTTGTTAGCGCCGCCGCGGGCCCCGGAATCGGTGCGTCTGCTCAACGACATGATCAAGCAGCGCGATTTCTGGATGCCCTTTGCCTTGTCGATTCTGAAAGAGCGGGCGCATGAGTACGTACGCAATCCACGCCAGCTTTCGGCGCCCTACATGATTTTGGCTTTTGATACGTTGGCAGCGGGGCGTCAGTTTATCGCGGGGCTGCATCCGCGCGACTTTACCGTGCGGCCGCAGATCGTCACTAGCACCGACAACCCAGCCTACCATCGGCTGTTGCGCGCTTACGAGCGGCTGACCGGCGACGGCGCGATCGTCAATACTTCGCTCAATCTGCACGGCGAGCCACTGGTTTCCTCTCCCGCCGACGCATTGCGACTGTTCGAGTTGTCGGGCTTGCGCCATCTGGCCTTGGGCGGGCTGCTGATCAGCAAGCAGGGAATGTTACCCGTACATGCGGGTGAAAGCCGGGCATGAGCAGTACCGTGGCTTGGCGTATCCCGACCAGCTTTGTCGATCTGCTGGCGAGTCCATGCCATCGCGCGCGGCTGGCGTCGGCGGGCGAAGGTGGTCCCTTGAAATGTACCACCTGTGGGCGGCTGTTCGGCGCGCATCACGGGGTGTATGACTTGCGCATTGCCAAGACCTCGGAGATCGCGTTCAGCTTCGATCATCAATGGCGCCGCTACCATCAAGGGGATTTCGAACGCGCGACCTTGTACGGCGCGGACTCGGCGGCGGAGGTGGCCAATTTTCTGCGCGCCATGGACTGCGTGCCCGAGGCGATTCACGGGCGCTGGATCCTGGACGCGGGTTGTGGCAGCGGCAGGCTGGCGAAGAGCTTGGCGGAGTTAGGTGCCAACGTCGTGGGATTGGATCTGAGCGGAGAGGTTCGCCGGCTCGGTGTCAGTGCGCCGAGCAACCTCAATTTTGTGCAGGCCGACCTGATGCATCCACCTTTTTGGGCGGGCAGTTTCGATATGGTTTGGAGCATGGGCGTGCTGCATCACACCGGGGCGCCGCGGCGTGGTTTCGAGCAGTTGGCCAGCCTGGTGGCGCCGGGTGGGAGTTTGGCGGTGTGGGTTTACAGCGCGCGCCGCAGATCGGTTTTTCTCGGTTTGCGCCGGTGGTTGCCGATGGCACGTGGGCTTCCCGAAGCTCAGATGCGCCGGCTGTGCGGTTGGCTTGCCTGGCCGCTGTTCATGGGTGGTGTGCTGGCGCCGTTGGTTGGGCGCAAGCCATTGAGTTTGGCGACGATTCGCTTTGGCCTATACGACTCGCTGGGGCCGCGTTATCAGAGCCGGCATAGCACGGAGGAGGTGCTGGACTGGTATCGGGCCTTGGGCTTTTCGCAAATGCGGGTGTGGTCCGCAGTGGGCGTATGTGGGACGCGGGGCTAAGGGATGAGAGTTCTGCACGTGATACCGGCCTTGGCGGTTCATCATGGAGGTCCCAGCTTCGCGGCGGCGGACATGGTGCAAGCGCTGCGCAACGCTGGAGTTCAAGGCGAGATCATCTGCACCGAGAGGCGGGCCGAACGCCATTACGACAACTTGTGGCCTGAAGGTCACCCGACCTGGGTGCACGTCGTGCGGGCCGGGCCGTTGGCGGGTTATGCCTACTCCGAAGCGCTCAGGCGTTGGCTGCGCGAGCGGGTCAGCAGCTATGAGCTGGTGCATATCCACGGGCTATTTCGCTACAGCACATTTGAGGCCGCGCGCCAGTGCAAGCGCGCTGGTGTCCGGTATGTGGTTACACCCCACGGCTCGCTGGATGAGTGGGGTTTGCGGCGCAAGCGCATCGCCAAGGCAATTTATCTCAGGGGGATAGAATTTCCATTGTTGCGCGAGGCCGCTGCGTTGCATTGCACTTCGCAGGCAGAGGCGCGGTCGCGGGTGGTGAGGCAACTCAAACGACCGGTGTATGTGGTACCCATTGGGGTCAGTTTGCGTCCATCGTTTCATCCCGGTTCGCCGGCGGGCGAGACCATTTTATTTCTGTCGCGGTTGGATCCTAAAAAAAGGCTGGAGATGCTTTTTGAGGGGCTGGCCTTGACCGTGCCGCGTCATCCCGATCTACGCTGCGTGGTAGCGGGCAGTGGTGAGCCCGCCTACGAGAGTCGTTTGCGGCGACTAGTGGCCCGCCTAAATCTGGAAGATCGAATCACTTTTACGGGTTTCGTCACCGGGCATAGCAAGCAGGCTTTGCTCGACAGCGCGGACATGTTTGTGTTGCCCTCACGAGACGAAAGTTTCGGGGTTGCGGTAGCCGAGGCGATGGCGGTGGGGATGCCGGTGATTGTTACGCGCGGCGTGGCGTTGAGCGAGGAGATTGAGCGCAATCAGGCCGGGCTGGTGACAGCAGATTCGCCGGCGGCGCTGGCCGAAGCGATTCATAGTCTATTGGTGGATACGGAGCGGGCCCGGCGCCTGGGACGCAATGCCCGACGCCTGATGATCGAGCAATTCGGTTGGCATACCGTAACCAGCAAACTGGTAGAGATGTATCAGCAGGCGCTAAGGTCCTGATTTAGAGACTGGTTAACAAGGTGCGGCAACTGAATCGAGGATTTGGTCAGCGGTTTTGGCCTAAAAAAAGGGTTTAGGAAGCCGGTTGTGGTGATGAAGAAGCGCGAATGGGGGCGTCCAATTGGCGAGTTGTGCGATAAACCTCGCCGCGCGGTTGCTTTTGGATGCAAACCAGTTGCGCGCTAGGGGCTTGACCCCGTGATGCCCGGTGGCGTGGAGGCGTCCGATAGATCTTATGGCGCTTTCCTTCTTCGCCTCGCTCAGGTGGTTGGGTGACACTACTACCGTCAGGGCGCGGCGCTCCCTCAGCCGGCAGCCGTGCCCTATGCGGAGGACAGTTTGTCAGCCTTCTGGCTGATGGACGCCCATCACCTCGCCCACGTTTTGGCCCGGCACCTGAGGCCTGATCCCGAGCGCCCTCAAGGCGGTATCGAAATGATGCGCCGCGTTGAGGTTCTGCCCCATGCGAATCCAGTTGATCGCTAGTCGGTAGTGAGCTTCTGCCAGACTGGTGTCTTTGCCCTCGGCTTTTGCCTTGGCAATCTGTTCAGCCACGTATTTCGCCACTGCACCCGGCCACTGCACTTCGCCACCGTAAGTCTCCATGGTGTTGCCAGGATGCTCGGCCGGATCGGCCAAGGCTGCCGAATGACCGAGGTCAGGTGCGTTAAAAGTCGCCGCCAGCAGCTTTTTCCCTAACGCTAGCTGATTTGGTTGGGCGCTGGCTGCCAGCGCCCAGTTGGGAGCGCCAGTTAAGCTCAAGGCGAGCGCTAAACCAGCCGCCATGCCTATATGCTTCATCATCAGCGGCGAGGCCTCCTTGCTTTAATCAGGATGCTTACTTATCCAAGCAAGCGCCATACCGCTACTTAGACGACTAGTTTCACAGTTTTGGCACTACCTACCCAAGAAAGCGTCGAGCGATCTGCAAAATAGATTCAATTTGCGAAGCGATTTACAAAAGCAAGGTCTGATCCTGGAAAAGCCGCTTAGCAGGCCGAAGAGTTCACCTCGGTCGCTGCCTGAAAGAAGGAGCAGTAAGTCTAAAGTATGATATTTATGGCTTGATTACAGCATGTCTGCCTTTGTTTGGCGTTAGATATTTCTTGAAAATTCAGATCAAAGCTGTTTGCAATTGCTTAACGCCTTATGCATCGTTTAGAGCATGATGACTAAAGTCGAGATAGTTCGCCGCGAATAAACGCGGAGTCGGTTTTAAGTTTCAACCCGTGCGGCGCGCAGAATTGCGAAGCCACCTTCAGCGGAACTTGGGTGCCAAGCCAAATCAATCTCACCAGCTGCAATTATGTTTCTGCCAGACCTTGTTGGGCACGCCAAGGGAAGCCTGGGCGGGGTCATTTTGCTCACCGCTTTATTGCGGTCAGCCAAATTTACGTATCTCCTTCAACCGGCTGGGAGGTGTGGGTGGCGGTTAATGTCTACCGGTGTTTTAATCCGACAAAATGAATAGCTTCGAGCTCATCTATCCCCGCGTCGTCCGTCCGAGTCCCAAGCACGTCCACCAATTCGCCGGAGTGGGAAAAAGGAGCTTTCGATGAGGTACTTCGTTCAGGACCGCATCTTTCCGCAAGGAAAGCTCGCAGCGGCGCTGAGTCGGCGAACCTTTCTTAAGGCAGCGCTGGCCACCGCTCCCTACCTCTATTTGGCCGGATGTGGTTCCAGCAGCTCTTCCAGCGCGACTTACGACAGTGTGGTGGTCGGTTCCGGAATGGCGGGGCTGGCGGCGGCCAGCACCTTGGCCGCCAGCGGGCTTTCGGTCCTGGTGCTGGAGGGGCGCAACCGCATCGGTGGACGAACCTACACTAACACCAGTACCTTCGCGGTCCCGGTAGACCTTGGCGGCCAATGGTTCCATCAATCGCCCAGCAATGCCCTGCGGGCCTATGCGGCGGCCCATGGCTACGGCCTGATGGCGCAAAGTCCGGAGCTCTTTTACAACGGCACCCAGCCGGCACCGCCCCAACAATACCAGCCGGCGGAGAGCATGATCGATGCTCTGGAGAGCGAAATTGAAACCGCCGGCGAAGCGGCTTCGCACGGCAGCCCTGACGAATCGGCTGCGCAAGCCACCGCCAATTTGGTCGGGCAGCCTTGGTATCAGCTGGGCGAGGCGTTTATCGGGCCGCTGGATTTTGCCACCGCTTTTCCGAAGCTTTCCTCGCAGGATTTCTTTAATTACAGCATCCCACAGCCTGGCGACACGATGATCGCGGGCGGGATGGGTAGCTTTGTGGCTTCCTTCGCCGCCGGGTTGAACATCCAGCTCGCCACCCCGGTCAACGCGATCGCCTGGGGCAACAGCGATGGCGTGCAACTCACCACCCCCAGGGGTACCGTGCGCGCGCGGACCGCGGTCGTCACCACACCCATGGGCGGTTTGGCGGCCGGTGTAATCGGCTTCAATCCGGCCCTGCCTTCGGCTTATCTCGATGCCATCGCCGGCCTGCCAATGGGAAATTTCGAAAAGATCTTTTTGGGCTTCTCGCGCCAGGTCTTCGACACTCCCACCAACTCGCTGCTGTTTCCGCTGGTGGATTCGCTTGAACTGGCCGCGGTCCAGGCGCCGCTATGGGGCGGCAACGTGGCGTTCTGCTTTGTGGGCGGGGCGCAGGCACGCCAACTGGTAAGCGAGGGCAGTGCCGCTATGATTGCGTTTGCGCAACAGCAGGTGTCCAACCTGTTCGGCAGCAGTATCCTGAATTACTATCAGAACGCGCTGACTACGGCTTGGCTCAACGATCCGTGGACTCAAGGCTCCTACAGCTACGCGACGCCCGGCAATGCCGGCGCCCGCCAGCAGTTGGCTCAGCCCCTGGCCGACCAGGTTTTTTTCGCCGGCGAGGCGCTATCGGTGGAGTATTGCCAGACCGTCAACGGTGCCTATCTGACCGGCCTTACGGCGGCCAACCAAGTGCTGGCGGCGCTGGGCCGGCCGTCGATTTCGCAAGCTGCCTGACCCGTGCCGTGCGCTTCGCTGTTCTATCGGTGTGGGCGAGGTTAAAGTGGGGCATGGCCTGATAGCTGGCATGTTTACGAAGCCCCCTGGAGGATCGATCGATGGCCGCCGCAAGTAGCCCAACAAACGGAGTCGGTGCGCTTTCTGCTAACGTGCGCGAGGCGATGGAGCAGCTCAACGCGCAAGCGGCGGGGTTGCATATCTGGCTGCGCACGCAGGCCAACGCGCCCGCGCAGCAACCGTGGGCGCGCGATACCGGATTGGAAGCCGGGGGCCGGGTCGCCGCCGGCCGGGTTGCCGCCGGACAGCTCAAGGCGTTACCCCACCATTGGCGCTGGCGCGAGATCTCGCCCTACCTGACCCGTATCGCGGAACTGGCGCGCAGCGGCGGAGTGTCACCGATCGAGTTCGCCGACCGCCAGCAGTTTCTCCTCACCAATCCCGGCCTGGGCGGCCGGCTCCAGGTGGCCAACGCGATCCGATGCGCGGTTTCGATCTACAATCCCGGCGACGTCGCGCCGGTCCATCGCCATACTCCCAACGCCTCGCGCACCATCCTCTCCGACAACGGCGGCTACACCACGGTGGACGGTGAACGCTGCGAGGCCACGCGGGGCGACGTGATCATCACGCCCAACGGTTCCTGGCACGATCACGGCAACGACGGCGCGACCCCGGTCATCTGGATGGATATCCTGGACTGGCCGTTGCTGGAATTCCTGGATTGCATCTGGCTGGATGACGATTTTCCTGGCGCGCGTCAGGGTAGGACGCGCGCACAAGCGGTAAGTGTGGCGGCTGGGACGACCGGCCGGCGCTACGGTCGCGGCGGGCTGGTGCCGGCGCGCCGCGACGAGCGCGCGCCAATCGCTCCGCTGATCCATTATCGCGGCAGTGAGATTCGTGCGGCGCTGGCCGACATGCGCGAGGAGACCGGCGATCCTTACGAAGGGATCAAGCTGGATCTGGTCAATCCGCGCGACGGGGCGCCACTGTTTCCCACCCTCTCATATAGCGCGCAGTTGCTGCGGGTGGGCGAGACCACCCATTTCAAACGGGAGACCGCGAGCACGCTGTACACCGTTATCGAGGGGAGCGGAGTGACCGAAGTGGCGGGGCAGCGCTTTGAATGGGAAGTCAACGACATCTTCGTGGTGCCCAATTTTCTGTGGCGGCGCCATCAGAACACGGGCGCGGGTGACGCGGTGCTGTACGCGGTGTCGGATCGGCCGCTGCTGGAGAAGATCGGCCAGTTCCGTGCGCAGGGGCGCGAGGCGGCTCAGCGCCCGATACTGGAGCTGGCTTGAGGGCGGTCAGAACCGCCTGCGGTCCGCGCGCCTAGGCGCGGGCGAAGGCGTTGAGCACGTCCAGGCTGCGCCAGTCGCGCTCGACCGGAAAATCGATCGCCAGCGCGCGGACTTGGTTATAGTCAATATTTTCCTGCCAGGGCGCCGGCTTGCCGGCCGCATAGGCACGTGCCGCTTCCATCAGGAGGCGGCGGGCGCGAATCAAAATCGTGTCGCTGGAGCCCAAATACTCACGTGTGCGATCGGTCTTGGGCCCCATCGATTCTTCGACGGTGAAATCCTCGAACGGGATATTGCGTCCCAGGCCGCTCCAATGTCCCTCCTTCATCGAGCGCCGATCCTGCTTCCACATGTCGTCGAAGCCGCCCAAGTTGGAGGCGAAATTATCCAGGTCGCCCGAGGTGTTCCACATCGCGGTGGCAATGGCTTGCTCGGTCAGCGGTGCCTTGGGGTCGTAGATGATGTACCACTCGGCGTCCCATTCATCGTCGATCGGGATGGTGGCGCGCGCTGAACAAGGGAAATTGACGTTGGCAGGAATGAAGGTGAAAAAGGGCAGCACAATCTGCCGGATGCGGGCGTACATCGTGCCGTTGCCCTGGTCGCGCAGTGCTCCTTCGCGGATTCCGTAGGGCGTGATGTCGAACTCGAAGCGCGGGCCGGTGTTGGCTGCCGACATCATCAGATCGCGCGGTGAACTCTGGGTTCCGGTCTTGATAAAGCCGCTGTGCAGGATGCCCAGATGGGAGGAGTCGATATGCGCCTCCAGCCCCTGCACCCAGTTGTAATGGAGCATCGCGCGGCGCACATGCACGTGGCCGGCAGGCAGATTGTTGTACTCGAACATAGGAAAGGGCGGCGGATCGGCGCGTTTGCCCAGATAAACCCAGACCATCAGCCCGGCCTCGCGTACTGGGTAATGACGCACGCGCACCTTGGCTGCGAATTCAGTTCGTCGCTCGGGGGGTTCAGAGGGCACTTCAACGACCTTGCCCGAGACGTCGATTTTCCAGCCGTGGAAGATGCAGGTAAGCGCGTTATCTTCGTTGCGCGCCAGCGCCAGCGAGGTGCAGCGATGCGGGCAGCCTTCGTCGAAAAACCCCACCCGCCCGTCGGTTGAACGAAAGGCGACGTAATTTTCGCCAAGCAGCCGCACCCGCTTGGGCGCGCCGTCGGCCTCCAGCGCCGCCGAGCGCACCGCCGGCATCCAATACTCGCGCAGCAGGTCGCCCATCGGCGTGCCGGCGCGCGTGCTGGTCAGGAATTCGTTGTCCTCACGGGTAAGCATGGCTCAGGTCACCTCGTTGATGGCGACAATTTCGGCGCCTTGGACAGCGCGCGATTGCCTTGTCTTGGTGAACAATATCGCCTGCTTGTTTTCTTGGTCAACCGCCCTGGCGAGCTGGAATAAGCGGCCTGCACCCGCTACGTCCGTCCCTCAACTGGTTATACCCGGCTGCGGCTCTCCCTCCTGGAGCAGCGGCAGAATTAATCTGTCCGCCGTTGCACCGCCAACCTTTCGCCGTGTGGCTCACCGGGAATCCGCCCAAAGTCGACCCGCGGTCGAGACCGCGAGCTAGGTCGTGAGGGCGCTAGTCGCCCGAAGCGGCGTCCCCAAATCGACCGCTCTGCGTTCCCTGCTCCTGAAGGGAAATGGGTCAGGTGAGAGGTGGCTCGAAAATTCCTCTGTGGACTCCAGCCCTGCTGAGCGATCAGCCTTCCTTGACTTATCGGGCGAGGCCAAGCTAGGAGTGCGGGCGATCTGGGGACATGGCAGCGCAGAGGTTTGAGGGTAGATTTAGCTGATGAGCGAGCGACAACGACAGGGGTGGTGGGTGATCGCCGCCTTTGTAATAAGCGAGATCACGGTCTATGGCACGGCGCTGGGGACCACCGGGGTCTTTATCACTCCGCTGATTCGTTATTTTCATTGGAACCACGAGCAAGTCTCGCGTATCGCCAGTTCCTGGGCCTTGCTCTATGGCTTGGGCTGCCCGGTCGCGGGGTGGCTGGTTGACCGTATCAGCGCCCATTGGATCGTGGCGAGCGGCTGCGCGCTGGCCGGCCTGGGCTACCTGACGGCAAGTCAAATTGGCTCGCTTGACGGGCTGATCGCTTGCTATGCCCTGGTAGGCTTTGGCACCGCGCTGTCGGCCGATACCGCCTTGATGGCGGTGGCGGTGAGTTGGTTTGGCGAGCGCAGCGCCCTGGCAATTGGGGTGGGTGCGGCCGGCCGTTCCATCGGTCTGGCTACGGGGCCGTCATGGGTCACCTGGGTAGTGACGCATTATGGATGGCGGGCCGGAATGGCGGCGACCGCATTACCGATGCTGGGGTTGGGAATACCGGTAAGTCTGCTCCTGATTCGTAAGGCGCCTGCTCAAGATCGTCCGGTTGCTCAAGTCCAAGAGAACACCGCGCAATTGCCCGGTTTGGAAGTCCTCCCGGCTTTATGTACGGCCGCCTTCTGGCTGATCGTAATTTCCAACTTGATTTATACTGCCGGCACTACTGGAACGGTCTTGCATTTGATCCCCTATCTGATCGGCATCGCCTATACCCCGGCAGCGGCGGCGGCGATTTTCGGCGCCCAAGCCACTTTTGCCGGGATCGGCCATCTAGCCCTGGGCTGGTTGGCTGACCGCTACGGTGCCAAGCGCACCGTGGTGGTAGCCTTTGCGATGGCGGGCTTGGCTACCATGCTGCTGCTGGGCGCGGCCAGTCCGCGTTTAGGGATTTTCGCCCTGGTCAGCTTCATCCCGCTATGGGGCTTCAGCTTTGGTGGCGATACCCTCATGTCGGTGGTGCTGGTGCAAAGCCTGGGCCGGCGCCGCTACGGCTCGCTGGCTGGGATACTCAACGCTTTCGGATCGATCGGCCACATGAGCGGGCCGCTGCTGATTGGTGTGATGTACGACCTCAGCGGCAATTATCGTGGCGCGTTCCTAACCGGGACCTGTCTGGCCCTGGTTGCCGCGATGGGCGGTAGCTTGGTGTTCCCGGTCAAAGGGCACGACCGGGTTCAGGTCGAGGCTTCAGCGTTGGCGGTGTGAGTCATTCCAGCGCCAGCTTGACCCTGGTGCCTTCGCCTGGGGGCAGAGTGCCGGTTGTCATCAGCTTGGGGCTCGTGACCAGAAGGCGGTTGGGACTGACCTTGGCGGCCAGCCAATGGCGCACCGCGGCGGCGCGCTGATTGGCCAGTGCGAGCAGGTCTTCGGGCTTGACCTGGGTATGCTCGAGCAGCAGCTTTTCCATCTCCGCTGGCGGCAGCGATTTTTCCAAGCCCAGAAAATCGCGCGGTTTTTGAAAGTCGGCGGCCTTGTAAGCCATCTTCAGATAGCGGTTGTACTCGCTGGGCGAGACCTCGATGCTGGAGCGGTCAACGCGCCGCCCCTTGCTGAGCAAGTATGCGATCTTGGCCTGACGCACCCGCTTGTCTAGCAATGCCTTGCGTGCGCCCTCGGTATCCAACGTCGGGTCGGCTCGTCCGCCGATCGCCAGGTTCAGGCTGGGCCGTTGCTCCAGGGCTTTGGCCAAAGTCGATAGCTTATCGATCGCTTGCGAGGAGAGCTGAGTGCTGCCGGGCGCAAACTGGATGTAGGACAGCTCCTTGGAGTTGCCACCGTTGAAGGCCGAGGCTAGCAGGCTGAATGGCGCGGTGGCGGCCTTGGTGATCAGGTTGCCAAAGGCGTTCAACAGGGCCTGAGTCAGGCTGAATTCGGGGTCGGACAGCGAGCCCGAGATCGGGACGTCGACCCGGATGCGACCGTTGGGGTCCTTCAGCAGCGCGACTGCCAGGCGAATGGGCAGGTTGAGCGCGCTCTTGCTCTCGACCTGCGGGCCAAAGGTAAGCTGATTTATCACTATATGGTTTTGCGCGGTCAGCTTGTGATGGTCCAGCAGGTAATGAACCTTCAGGCTAAGCGTCCCCTGTTCGATCGGGTAGCCGGTATATTTGACCGAATAAGGAGAGAGGTTAGGCAGACTGACGCCGTCGGCGTTGGCGGTCAGGTCGACGAACGCCATCGGTGCCAAAGGGCTTATCTGGCCGTCGATCGAAATGGTCGCGCTCTGGTTGATATGGCCTTGCACGCGCACCGGAGCGTGCGCGGCAGAATCGGTGGAAATCGCTCCTACGGTGCCGCGCAGGTCGGTCAGGGCGGCTGAATAATTGGGCCGAATGAAGTGATCGGTCCAGTTGATGCGGCCGCGGTCGAAAACGATCTTATCGATACTTGCGTGTGCCGGAACCTGGTGCCCTGTTTGCGCTGCGCTGTGCGTGGCCGGGGCGGGAGCGGCGGGTGCGGTGGCGAACAGATTGCGCACGCTCAATCGGCCCTGTGAGTCCAGCATCAGTTGGCCGAAGAAGCGCGATAATTCCAGCTCGCCGATTCTTGCCCGAGGCTGTCCCACGCCCACCATTACGGCTAGCCGCCGGGCCCGCAACGTACTCCATTCCAAGAACGTGATTTTGCCCTTGGAATCGATCAGTCGCACGTCGGCCAAGCTGGCATCGCCCCGGTAGCTCGCATGCAAATGGCCTCGTTCCAGCTTGGCCACGACCGTTCCGCTTTCGTCGGCGAAAGCGCTGCTGACGCGGGCGTTGAGCAGCGAAGTCAGATAGGCGTTGACCTCGTTGGCCAGGGGCAGCCGGCGCACTTGAGTGCGCAGGTCGACCCGCAACGGATTAGGTGCCACGGTTCCGCTGGCCTTGAGCTGCCCCCGCTTATCGACCGTGGTTGTCAGATTTAAGGGGACAGGGCGACTCAAGTCGGGAGTGAGGTCGTGGAGCTGCAGATTAAGCGCGGACAGCGCCAGCCGTAGCGGCTGTGGCCCGCTGTCGTCCTCGACCTGGGCTTGACCATCGCTGATGGCCGCGGTTCCGATCCGGTATTGCCAGGTTGCGGCCGGTGGTGAGGGGGTTGCCGGTCCCTGGGGCGAGGTCGGCGCGGCCTGCGCTGGCAGGTGGACCAGCGCGGCCAGGTTGAGCTTGCCGTCGTGCTGACGGTGCAATGAGACTTGTGGCTGCTCCAGGTTGACGCGGTCGACGCTAACGCGATGGGCAAGCAAATCTAGCGCCACCCCAACCACCTGCAACTGTTTCCAGCGCAGCGGACTGGGGCCATGGGCGGGGTCACGTAGTGCAACTTCGCTCAGACGTGCCGAAAAGCCTTGGGCGCGCAGCTGACGGCTGGTTCCAAACGCGACCGTGAAGTCACCCTGGCTGTCGAGGCTGCCATCTGCCAATCCAGCGCTCAAGTAAGGCTGAGACAGCGGGCTCAGCGCCGCCAGAGCGATTTGGGTAAGCGTTACATGCCCGGCGGCCTTGTTCTCCGCTAGCCCGATGGTGCCTTGCGCCGCGATCGTACCGCCGCTGGACAGGCTGGTGCCCAAGTCGAAGGGTGCCGCCGGGCTGGGGGTGTTGGCCAGGTGGCTCACGCTCAGATGGATGTCGTGCAAGGTCAGGTTGACGGGTGTGGCAGCGGCCTTGTCGGTGATCTGCAGGGTGGCGTTGGTTAGTGCCAGTCCGTCCAGCGAGAAACGCATGGGCGGTGAGCTTGTGCCGGCAGGCGCGGCGGATGGGGCCGTCAGCGCCCCAAGATTGGTAGCGCCGCCGGGCAGCAGTGTTAGGTTGGCAGTCAAGCCGTCGAAGGTGACTTTCTGCAGGTTGGCGATTTTCTCAAGCGGCTGGACGTCGGTCATCACGATTGCGCCATGCTTGAGTGCCAGCAGCGGGACCTGGGTGGGGGTGCGCAGGTCAAGCCCATCCAGCGCGATGCTGCCCGCGACCCGCACCAGCATCTGCGGCGGGTGTTCGGCGAAATCTATCTGCAGGTCGGTACTCAGGCTGCCCTGATGCAGCCGCAGCGGTATGCTGGGCGGCAGATAAGGGCTGAAGCGGATTAGGTCAAGATTTTGCCACTTGAGGTTGACGAAGGAATCGCGCGAGGCTCCAAACAGCCTGCTTTTGCCCGTTAGGCGGAAGGGGCTGCCATCCACCAGCATCGCCAGGCGCGGCTGTACGTACACCTCGACATCGGAGGGCAGGTTGGCGATGAAGGGGATGCCCAATTGCATTTGTTCGATGTGATGGCGGCTGTTGAGCACTTGATCATCGAAGCTGACACTGCCGTCCTCGAGTTCGATATTGGCCATCGCGAAGCGAAAGGTAGAACGGGAGGTGGGTGTGGGTGCGGCTTTAGGTGTAATCAGATCGGCGAAGTTGAAACCGTGCGGACCGCGCACGATCGCGACCTGAGGCCGCTGGATCGTCAGTTGTCTTACCACCAGGGCCAGATGTGTGAGCGAGGACCACGAGGCGACCAAACGCACGTGGGCAATTTGCACGAATTGGCCTGGGGCCGCGCGGTTGGCGATCGCCAGCCGATCGAGATCCAGCCGCAAGCTGTAAGGATTGAAGCGTACGTGCTTGATGCTGATCGGCCGCGCGAGGCTTCGCGCCACCCGCCCACGCAATTCGTGGCCTATCAGGAGCGGGATGCCGACGAAGCCTGCGAGGGTATAGAGCACGACCAGCACGGCGACAATCAGGAGCGCGCGCCGCACGCGGCGCCACGGTTGCGACCAGATCAGTCGGCGTAGTAAGGAATGCTCGCCTGAGTTAGCGGCGGTGGTCATTCACGTCAGTTCAGAACGCGCGACTAGTCCGACTGCTCCACCAGATAAATGGTGCCGTCGGGGAGGCGAAAGGCGTAGGTAAAGGGCGGCCAGTTGGTGACCGGTCCCAGCGGCCGTGGCTTTTGGTCGGCGCTCTCGCGCACCTCCTCCCAATCCTCGACCTCGGTATCGGGGATGCGCAAATAACGCCCCTGGCGCTCAAAGACCTGGATGCATCGAGTCATCGTTCGTCCTCGAACCGCAGAATCAGGGTAGTCTAACTGATTCCAAGCCCGCCCGCTTGTAAACTCAAATCGCCCATGCGTGGTTTTGACCACACGAGCAAGAAGCGGGCGCAATTTCCTAACAGCAAAATCCTTTGGCGGGGCCCGTCTGGGCCGCGGCCGTCAGGGTTGCGGGCTGGCCCATAATTTTATCCCGCCCAAAAGCCCCTCCAGATTGCTGACCGCCTGGACATTGGGGGGCAGCTTGACGGTGATGAATTTGTTATTGCCGCCGCCAATATACAACCGATCGGAGTTGAAAGTAGCTTGTAGCAGGGTGACCGCTTGCAACAGATGGCGGTTCCACTTCTCCACCCCCTTGCGGCGCAGCGCGGCGTGGCCCAATTCTTCTTCGTAGGTGCGGTTTTTGCGGAACGGATGGCGGCTGAGTTCCAAATGTGCCCGATGGCCATCCACGAACAGCGCCGAGCCCAGCCCGGTGCCCACGGTGATGACCAGCTCTATCCCTTGGCCGCTGACGCAGCCCATGCCCTGGACGTCGGCATCGTTGGCAACGCGCACCGGCCGGCCAAGCTGATGGCTTAGTTCGGAGGCGAGGTCGAAATGTTCCCAGCCGGGGCCCAGATTGGGGGCGCTGAGCAGCTTGCCCTCGTGTACGACACCGGGAAAGCCTACCGAGACGCGATCGAAGTCGCCCTGCAGCTTGGCCAGCTCATCAATTATGGAAATAACTTTTTTGGGAGTGGCGCGGGAAGGGGTGGGGATTCGAGCGCGCTGGGTAAGTGGCTTGCCCTCTGGGTCCAGAATGATGGTCTTGATGCCAGTGCCGCCGATATCTACCGCCAGCGTCCGTGGTCCCTGGGGGAGCGATTGTGCGTGGTCCATCGCAGCGTGGTCCTCCGTCCGCCATCTTAGTCCAAAATGGCTGCTCGCTTACCACCCCATCCGTCGGGTTTTTCCCCAAGGGCTACCCCTCCCGGGTCGGGGAACAGGAGGGATGGGCAGAGGATGGTGAGAGCTTTGGTGGAGGTCCCTAGCTCCTTGACGTATCTCGTGCCGCGCTTTTCAAGGTTCCACTCAAGTCTAGCACTGAAATCAATTTCTCACGGCCGCGAAGTTGGTCTAGGTCGTTAACCGCGTCCGGGAACCCGGCTCTAACCGACCAATGGCTTTGACCGTCGAACTAGGGTGGCTAGGTGCGCAATTTATTGACTCGGCGTCCCCGGCACGATGAAGTGTCGGCCGTGGAGCTTTATCTGGTCCGCCACGGAATTGCCGAAAAGGGTGGCGACATGGGAGATGTTCAGCGCGCGTTGACGCCCAAAGGGCGGGCCCGGATGGAGGCTATCGCGCGCGCCCTGCGAATCCTTGAGGTACGCCCCGACCTGATTCTGACCAGCCCCTTGCGCCGCGCCCAGGAAACCGCCGCTATCTTGGCGCGCGGGTTGGGTAACGTCGAGCTGACCGAACTCTCCCAGCTTGCCCTAAACGGTGCGCATCCGTCCGAGCTGAGTCATCTGTTGAGCGGCTATCAGGGAGTTGAGACGCTGATGGTGGTGGGTCATCAGCCCAGCCTGGGAAAATTGGCATCGTTCCTGCTCTGTGGGTCGCCCGAGGGATGCGAGCTGGAATTCAAGAAAGGTGGCGTGGCCCGGTTGTACGCGCAGACCGGTGGGGAGGCGGTTCGCTATCGACTGGAATGGCTACTCGGTCCTCGGGTCATGCGAAAGATTTGATTGTTTATAGAGCGCAGTGCGTGACAGAGCGCAAAACTGCTCGAAATTGGGTTACCGGTTCCTATTGAACCATCAAGCGTCATAACCAACAATGAAACCGGGTTGGACGCCAATACTGGCGCAACGGCTGGGAAGGCACGGATGAAGTTTTTGACACGAGCAGGGTTACAAATGAGGGTGTCGATGCTGGTGACGGCGTTGCTGGCGGTGTGTTGGGGCAGCGCCAATTGCGCGATAGCACCCCCGGCAATGCCTGCGGTTAAGAGCCTTGGCGCGCAAATTTTGGCCATGGCGCGAGACCCATCTTGCCAGAAGCAGCGCGAATCCTGCCGTGCCCGCCTGCGCGCTATCATCGAGCAGCATTGGGATAGCACGGAGATGGCAAAGTCGGCGTTAGGCATCCACTGGCGCACCCTGACCCCGGCCCAGCAGGCTCAATTCACCGCTCTGTTCACTCAGTTGACGGAGTCGATTTATCTCTCACGTTCGAGTTTTTCAAAAGCCCAGAGCTATGCCAGCACCGTTCACATCAATTACCTCAAAGAAATCCCACAAGGCGACGGTTATTCGCAGATTAACACCACGGTTTTGCTCAAGCCCGGCGAGCAGCCGATCAGCGTCGATTATCGCTTGCGCTGGGTGGACGGGACTTGGAAAGTCTACGACATAATCGTGGCAGAAATCAGCTTGGTGGGTAACTATCGCAATCAGTTTAATCGCATCATCAATCGAAGCGGTTACGACGATTTGGTTAAAGCCTTGCAGCAGAAGATTCAGCAACTCAATTCGGAAAACGCATGATTGGCGGGGAGCTTGAAAGTTCTTCCATTGCTGTGGCACCCCCTGACAAGAATTCCTAGCCCGTAGGTGGCCCAACGCCCAGCCACTCATCTAACTCACGCACCACCAGCAGGCCGCAGCTCCAACTGCCGTTCCAAGGCGATCCAAAGGTCCGCCGCCAGCGGCGATGGCCAACGCCAACCTGGAGCGCAACCTAAGCGAGCTGCTCAAGCGGCTAGTGGAGAGGTCGAGCCGCAAGCCGCGGGTCCGCTACCAGAGCTTTCTCTATCAAGCGGGGAGTTGGAAGCGAGCGCGGCGGGTAGCGTTTCCGATGGGCCGCGGACAGATGGGGAGATTGAGTGGTCTTTTTTAAATCAGGGTTCAGATGAGCCGGAGCACGGTTCCGGCGCAAACGAAATGATGGAATTGGGCGGCTTCGTGGGCTACCTACAGCCACAATCGACGAAAAAATTCGAACCATTGAGTTACAGCGCGCGGTTGGCCTATAAACGCCTTGATTCGGGAGGTCAAAAAGGAAATCCCGGCTGAGCTAATAGGTCATGCCGCTCGGATACACGTGGGTTAGTCAGGGCGAGTAAGGGTGCGGAGTTGTCATCGACAGGATTATCGTGGAGGGGCAACATGTTACGGGTTTGGATTCTCGGAGCTGCGCTCCTAATCCCTCTATGCACGGGCGCGTGGGCAGCGGAGCCCGGCGGCATTCCCGCCGGCACCGTGATAACGCAGGAAAATTGGCAGCAGTACAAGGACTACATGAACATTCCGCTGCAGCATATGTTCATGAGCACCAGCCCGGTTTCCGGCTGGCCGCACGGGGCGCGGGCGGTTGTCGGCCCAACGATCTCATATCCGCCGCCCAGCGCTTACATCGCGGCGACCGAGAAGTATTCCAAGCAGGTCAAGCTGGTCAAGGTGCCCAACGGCAGCTATGCGGTCGAGGGCTATGTCGCCGGGCAGCCATTTCCCAATCTAGATCCCAGCGATCCATTGGCCGGCTATAAGCTGGTTTACGATTTCTATTACGCGCATGAAGTAACGATTCGGGTGGCGGTTCGCTACCAGGTCTTCGATTTCGATCGTTACGGCAATGAATCCCCGTTGCACGCGCTGGTTACCAACTATCAGTGGATGCACAATATCGACGCCGGCTATCCCATGAACCTACCCGGGGCCAATTACTATCAAAGCGGTGTCGCCGAGCAGTTGGATCCCGAACAGATAAAATATATCACCGCCTTGACTATCGTGTGGGACAACCCAGACCGCTTTCCCGATGCTTATGTCTTCTTGCCCAGCTTGCGGCGTTCGCTGCGATTGTCCACAAATGCCCGTTGCGCGCCGTTCCAGGGGCAGGACTTCTCCAACGACGATGTCACCCCGGTGCCGCTGCCACCAACCTGGTTCAAAGCCGAGTTTTCGGGTTCGCGCCGACTGCTTCAATTTATCTTCAAGCCCGACCCCAAGACCAGGCGCGCGTCGGAAGAGCGGGCGAACTATTATTTCACCAAGGGCAACTTCGTGCCCAAGGACAGTCTGTTTGGCGCCGGCTGGCAGTTGCGCGACACTTACATTCTCAGGATGCAGCGCCTGCCGCAGTACCAGCGGGGTTACTGCTACTCCGATCGAGTCCAGTATCTGGACAAGGAGAGCGCGGAGAATCTGACCGCGTACGGTAATTGGGATCAAAACGGCAAGTTCTGGCGAGCCTTTATAACTTTCGCGATGCCGACCAAGGAAGACGACGGATGGTATCTGTTTCCCGGCAGCGCCTGGTCGCACGACAATTGCGATTACCAGAGCGACCATTGCAGCAACATCCTGGCTCCCGCCGACGGAGCCTTCATCAACCATGAAGTGCCGACGCAATATGCCAATCGCACACTCTACGGCACGCCCCAGGGATTGCAGGAAATCATGCGTTAGAAAAAGGCGGCGGGTGGTCAGGTAGCTCCAGGTTCGGTCGGCTGCGGTATTCTCGCACCTCTTCGCGCCGGCGTGCGCTGCGCGGTCAAGGCCGATAGTTAATCTGCGTTACAGGGGGACGGCGAGTTCAGCTTCTTTAGGATTGGTGTTGGGTAAGTCGATGCAGTTGCCCCTCACGTCGAACTTCCAACCGTGAATCCAACACCGCCGCGCGACCTCGACGACCTGCGCGCCTTCGCTGGGTAGCGGACCCCGACTCGGTGACTGCCGCAGCAAGATTTTGTCGGCAAGAGCAGGGGCTCGGTCAGTCGCCGGACAAGCCGCTTGGAACGCGCGCTCGGCGTCGCCCTGATTCTCCGCAGCCCGCGGGCGGTGAAAGCGAGTAAGACCGGACTTGCCTATTAAACTATTGATGACTGCGCCGTGAAGTTTTTTACTCACGGAGGGCAAGTCGCGGCCGCTTGGTGTCATCGCGGTAAGCTGGGTATGGCTGTTTTGAGGTCTAAGCTGCCAGCTTGTTCGGCGATAGGCGATTGCTTGTGGGCGGAGGGCGGTTTGCTGGAAGATAGAACTAACAAGCTTGGCGTTGCGCCATGACAGTTTCCAATCCTGACCAACTAGCAGCCGATTCTCGGGCCTCAACCTCGATTCGGCCGGATCTTTTGGGGTCAACCCCGAGAGCGGCGTCGGATGCTAGCTCTAGCAACGGGCAAACATTTTCACCTGACGTCAGCGACGCATTGGATTGGCAGCGCGTCGGCAGGTTGCTGACTCGCCAAACCCAGAAGTTTCAGCAGTTATTGGCACGGGTGTTGAGCGCAGAGGGCGGCGACGCGGTTCACGATCTGCGGGTTTGCACGCGGCGGCTTCAGCAGATTCTGACGGTGCTAGCCGCCGGGACGTCGACCCGCGGGCGCGGTTTGCGGCGTGAGTTGCGAGGAGTGCGCGCGGCGGTGGGGAATTGGCGCAATTGCGACGTAATTCTACAGCGGGTGGAGCGGCAGGAGAGGGCGGCGCGCAGCCGAACCAGGCGTGCGGGGTGGAATTTGTTGCGCGAGGCGCTCGAGCAGCGCCGCCGCCGCCAAATCCGCCGCGCCCAACACAAATTGCTTAAACCAGGCCTGCTTGCAGTGGCCGATAGCGCGGCCCGGATCCTGGCTGCCGCGCGCACCCAGCGCGGCGCGCCCGCGCTGCGTGAACGGGTGCGGATGGCGCTGGCCAAGGCCCATGAGCGCTGGCAAGCGGCGGTCGCCGCCCTCGAACAACAGCCCTCCGACGAGAATTTCCATCTTTTGCGAATCAAGACCAAGAGCTTGCGCTATCGTATCGAATTGGCCGGCGAACTGGGCCTGCCCGCGGCCGCGGTGCAAATCGCCTGGCTTCGCGGGCTGCAGGATCGGCTAGGGCGCTGGCATGATCGCCGTGAATTGAGCCTCAGCATCGCTCGTACCCTGGCCAAGCCCAAGGTGCTGTTGGCGCAACCGCGGCTAGCGGCCGACCTGCTGCGCGAAGTCGAGCGCCAGCAGCGCCACGGGCAAGCCGAAATGGACCGCATTCTCGATCAAGCCCGACATTCTCCGGGGTCAGCCGCATTGCAGCGCTGGATCAAGGATCTGTCGCAGGCGGCGCCCTTATCCGATCAGCTTGGCGATAATTCTTAGGGTCCGAAGCTTGCGCCGACCGCGTAACTGACCGCAGCCGAGGCGGTGAGCAGCTCGGCTTTGCTCTGAATCAGGGTATAGCGTGCGCCGGCCAGATCGCGGGCGGCAGTCAGCAATTCCACGATTGTGCTCAGCCCCTGGGCATAGGTCTGCAAATTGGCCTGATAGGCCTCCTGCGAGGCTGCGAGCAAAGAGCGGGCGTAAGTAAATTTCCTGAGCGCGGCCCGAAAATTGTAGTAGGCTTGCCAAACCTGAGCGCTGGCGTCGATTGCGGCCGCTTGCAACTGCGCACGCGCGCGTGCGGCGTCGGCGCGCGCCTGAGCATCGGCGTTAAGTCGGTCGAAGCCGGTGAAGATGTCCCATTGCAGGGTGAGCAAGGCTGAGTACTGAGGCGAGTTAGTATCGACCGTAGGCGGCCCGTTCCATTGATAGGCCAAGTCGCTTTCGCCGTACGCACCGCTGAAGCTGAGGGTTGGCATCCAGGCTGCACGGGCTTGGTGCATGCGCGCCTCGCTGGCCCGTACCAGTGCCATCTGGGCTGCCAGGTCGGGGCGCTGGCGCAGCGCGGTGTCGATGAGCTGATCGACTTGTGCCGGCAGGTTCGAGGCCACTCGCTGCGCTTGCAGGCTTTGCACTTGCAAAGCGGTATCGGCCCGGATTCCCAGCGCGATAGCGAGGTGGGCTTGCGCATCGCGCACCATCACCCGAGCGGTTTCCAAATCGTAGACCGACTGCGCTTCAACCTGTATGGCCAGCAGGGCCTGGGGCTGGGTCGCTAAGCCAAGGTCGCGACGCTGTGTCACTGCCCTGCGATTGGCCTGGGCCAGCGCCAGGTTGCGTTGTGCGGCGATCACGCTGGCTTGTGCTGCTCCCAGTTCATAGAAAGCTTTCTCGACCGTGAAGACCAGGTCTTGCAGCTTGCGGTTGAAGCTAAAATTAGCGGCAATCGATTGCTGGCGCGCGGCCTGGCTGGCGGCGCGCCGGCGGCCGAAATCGAGCAGGACGTAGCTGAGCTCCACCTGCGGTGCGAATTGCCATTGGGTGATTGCCCCGGGAGAATTGGGGGCCTGGAATACCAGGCGCGAATAGCCGCCTTGGGCAACGCTGGTCAGATAAGGATAGTATGCCGCCCGTGAACGCCCATAGGCCGCCGCGGTCGCGATTGCCTCCTGCCAGGCGGCGCGGGTTTGTGGATTGCGTCGCAGCGCCAGATCGATCAGCTCGAGCAGATCATAGGGACGGCCCTGCAAGGTCGGCGGAGGTGGCGGCGGTAGGGTCAGATGGGCCGGCAGGGCGGCATCAGCCGGCTCCCGCCAAGCCTCGACCGCGGTAGCGGGCGCGAAGCGCGTGGGCGCGAGCTCGGGTTGTTGGGCCCAATAGCTACAGCCGAAAGCTGTGAACAAGCCGCCCAGCAACGCGATCCGCGCCGGCCACTGCCCGCCTCGCGGCAACCACAAGCGATCAATGGTCCGGCCGCTGTTTGAACTGCTTGCTTGCATAGATGCTACCCGATGTGGCGCCGCCGCGCAGAGGCGGCGCAGATTGGCTGATTGAAACCACGGTGAGAGTTGCGCAAAATACCTCAGGGTTGTTGCAGTATGCTATTGCGAGCAATGGATTCAAAGGGGCGATTCGTCCTCCCGCTCTTGCTCGTGACTCTGGCCGGCTGCGCGCCGGTGATCGATCTGGCCGGCGCCGACTTCCCGGCTTGGATGTTGTGCGGGATGGCCGGCGCGGTTTTGACCGGCGTGCTCCGACCGCTCTTCGTGGCCTTGCGCCTGGAACCTCATCTCGGCCCCTTGGTCGTGATCTATCCCTGCCTGGCGTTGCTGTGGGCGTGTCTCATCTGGCTAGCGTTCTTCAATCGAATTTGAAAATCTGCCGCCGATGGAGCACAAGGAGCTTGTGGTGCGGGGTCCAGTGATGGCGCGGGCGGTGGGCCGGCTACTGGGCTTGGTGATTGTACTGGCGACCATCGTCGTTACCGCGCTGGTAATTCGCCTATATTATCTGTACCCGCGTACCGACGACGCCTACGTGCGGGCCAACACCGTGGGGGTCGCGCCCCATGTCAGTGGCCCGATCGTTTCCTTGCCGGTAGTGGACAATCAGCATGTGGCTGCGGGCGCATTGCTGTTCATCGTCGATCCGCGCCCCTATCAAGCCGCTCTGGATCAGGCCCAGGCCCAGTTGACCCTGACCAACCTTCAGATCAAGTCGCTCGAAGACACGATTGCCGCCGCACGCGCGCAACGCACTCAGCTGGAGGCCAACGCAGCATACGCCAAACAGTACTTGGCCCGAATCCAGCCCTTGCTCAGCCGCCACTTCGTTACCGCCAACGACGTCTACAACGCGCGCACCAATTACCAGGCCGCGCAGGCCGCGGTTGAACGCGCCAATTCCCAGCTTGC
The DNA here is from genome assembly GCA_035294265.1 of Candidatus Binataceae bacterium. Taxonomy (NCBI): domain Bacteria; phylum Candidatus Binatota; class Binatia (SeqCode); order Binatales (SeqCode); family Binataceae (SeqCode); species Binataceae bacterium (SeqCode). The sequence continues at coordinate 7,718 of DATGLK010000103.1, read as the reverse complement.
CTCCGCGATCAAAAACCTGGGCCAGTTGGGCGACGTCAACGCGCGTCGGCAGGCGGCCCAGGCTGCGTGGGTCAACGCCAAACTCAACGTGGGCTATTGTTACGTGCGCGCGCCCTTCGATGCTTATGTCACCAATCTCAATATCGCGGTGGGGCAGTACGCCAACCAGGGCCGGAGGGTTCTTACCCTGGTCGATAACCGAATCTGGTATGTGATGGCCAACTTCCGCGAAAACTTCATGGAGCACATCAGGCCTGGGATGAGGGCGCAGGTTTATTTGCTGAGCTACCCCGACCATCCATTCTATGGCCATGTGCAGGGAGTGGGATGGGCCTTGTATCAAGGCAACGGCGCTACCGTGGCAGGCTTGCCGCGGGTGGAACCGACTCTTAACTGGGTGCGGCTTTCGCAGCGCTTTCCGGTGCGGATAGTGCTCGATCGGCCGCAGTCCGATTATCCCTTCCGCATGGGACTGACTGCGATCGTTACGATCCAGGGCTATCACCCTACCGCTCATCGACCCCTCTGGTTTGCGCGCCAGCTCTGGGCTCCGCCCGATAATTGATTTTGGCCTCGGCCTGCGATGCTAAGATGCCCCTTATGAAGAGCGTGCGCTTATCCGATGGGCGCGAGGTTCCGGCTCTAGGTCAGGGTACTTGGCGAATGGGCGAAGATCGCCGGCAGCGGGCCCAGGAAATCCAGGCTTTGCGCGCCGGGATCGATCTTGGCCTAACCCTGATCGACACGGCCGAGATGTACGGCGATGGTGGCGCCGAAGAAGAAGTTGGTGAAGCGATCGCCGGCCGCCGGGAGGAAGTCTTCATCGTCAGTAAGGTGTTGCCGTCAAACGCTACCCGGCGTGGCACCGCGCAAGCCTGCGAGCGTAGCCTGCGCCGCTTGCGTATCGAATGTATCGATCTTTACCTGCTTCATTGGCGCGGCTCGACGCCGCTGGCCGACAGCCTGGAGGCGCTGACGGCGCTCAAGCAGGCGGGGAAGATTGCGGCCTTTGGCGTTAGCAATTTTGATGTTGATGATCTGGAAGAGGCCTGGCAGTTGGCACCCGGACAAATTGCCACCAACCAGGTGCTCTACAACTTAAGCCGCCGCGCCGTGGAGCAACGTGTGCTGCCGCTGTGTCGTCGCCATGCCATTCCCTTGATGGCCTATTCGCCAGTGGAGCAGGGGCGCCTGCTCGGCCATCCGCAGCTGGGTGCAATCGCTCACCAGCGCGCGGTCACCCCCGCTCAAATCGCGCTGGCGTGGTTGCTGGACAAGTCCGACGTGATTGCGATTCCTAAGGCCGCCCAGCTTTCTCATCTCAAAGAAAATCGCGCGGCCGCCGAACTGGTCTTGAGCGACCAGGAGCGCGATGCGTTGGACCGGGCCTTTCCCGTACCCCGCCAGCCCAGGTCGCTGGAGATGCTCTGAGCCGGCCCGAGCCGGACTGCTCATTACAGCCCGACGGCGCTATAGTGCGTCGAGAGGTAACGCAAGATGGAAGCGCGATTAGATTACCGCAAGCTGCACCCGGAGTTGGTTGCTGCGATGGTCGAGTTGAGCCGGCTCGTTTCGCAAAGCGGGCTTGAGCCGGCGCTTTTGGAATTGGTGAGGCTGCGTGCTTCGCAGATCAACGGCTGTGCCTTTTGTGTGGACATGCATACCAAGGATGCGCGCGCGGCGGGTGAGGAGGAGCAGCGGCTTTACGCGGTCGCGGTGTGGGAGGAGGCGCCCTTTTTCACCGCCCGCGAGCGGGCCGCCCTGCGTTGGACCGAGGCCGTCACACTGCTCAGCGTCGATCACGTCCCCGACCAGGTCTATGACCAAGTGCGCGAGTTCTTTTCTGAGGAGGAGACCGTGGCTTTGACCTGGGCCGTAATCGCGATCAACAGTTGGAATCGCATCGCGCTGGCTTGCCGCACTCCTGCGGGCAGCTATCAGCCTGCGCGCGGATCACAACAGTCAGCGGTGAAAAAGTGAGCGCCAGATTAACCTCTCAAGCGCAGCGCGCCGAGCATTTTCATAGCCTCCATCACGGAGACAGGCCGCTGGTAATTCTCAATGCCTGGGATGCCGGCAGCGCACGAATCTTTGAACGCGCCGGCGCCACGGCAATTGCTACGACCAGCAGCGGAGTTGCGTGGACGCGAGCCTATCCTGACGGACAGAAACTACCCTTAGATCAACTTGCGGCAGCGGTGCGCGAGATGGCCGCAGCCGTCGAAATTCCTCTCAGCGTCGATTTGGAGGCTGGCTTCGCCGCGCGTCCCGAGCAGGTTGCACGAAACGCCGAAGCGATGGTGGAGGCGGGCGCCGTCGGGATCAACCTGGAGGACGGCGCCGAGGCGCCCGAGTTGCTAGCCGAAAAGATCCGGGCGGTGCGCGAAATGGCGACAAGTCGCGCAGTGCCGGTTTTTATCAATGCTCGCACCGATGTGTTCTTGCACGCGATTGGCGATCCCGCGACCCGGCCCGAGGCCGCTCTGCGGCGCTTCGAACTCTACCAATCCGCTGGCGCCGACGGTGTCTTTGCAATTGGCCTGACTCAGGTGCCCACGATCGCGCGGCTGGCCCGAAGCTGTGCGCTGCCGCTCAACGTGATGATTCAGCATAATTCGCCGCCGCTGGCCGAACTGACCGAGGCCGGGGTGCGCCGGATCACGATCGGGGGCAACGCTGCTGCAGCCGCGCTGTCGCTGGTGGATCGGATCGCGCGGACGATTTTGGAAGCTGGCAATTTCGCCTTGCTGTTCGAAAATCAGCCGTTGATTTATCCGGCGCTCAACCAAATGTTCGCACGTCGCCAGCGCACCGACTGAAACAGCGCGCGCCACAAAACCTTGATGGCGATTTTCTTATTCGCCCTGCGCCCGAAACCTACGCGTCGCTTTACCCCGGCGCTGCGCGCTACTATCCAGGCGCAAGGCGACCTAAAGTGGGAAACGGGCGGCGGAAATTTTGTCCACACCCTGCGGATAGCATAAATGGCACAGCTGGCACACAAGCGGCAAAGAGATACCCGCTCAGCCGAAATGACTGATCGAGGAAAAATCGGCCTTGGCCGCGCCGCCCACCACGGTAACCCCGCTGGCCTCCAGCCACGCATGTGCGAGGAGCGTGCCGCGACCGTCCTTGGCTACCCCTAGGTGAAGCGTGGAGGCGCAGCCGCGTCTTGCCAGCATAAGCTTGGCCGTCATCGCCTGCGGCAAGCAAACCGCGTTCCAAGGCACGTTGCGGGCGGCAATTGAGACGGCGCGGCGGATCTGACAATAGTTCGCGGAAGTGGCTTTCGTGCTGGCGCGCGGGCGGCGTTCGAGCCACCGGGCCAGTTGGCGAAAGGGCATTATCATCAACGCGAGACGGGAAAGCCCCAGGAACCAAGCCGCCTCCAGCAGCAGCCCGCGTTCAGCCCAACTCATCGCGGTGATGCGAGCGAGTTTGAGGCGCCAAGCCATCGTCTATCTGCCCGCCCGGCCTAACTCACGTCTGACCTTCACAGCGGCTGCGCGCAGCTTGAATGAGTTGTAAAACTGGGCAAATCTACTCCGCCCTTACCCATTCTGGCGATTACCCAGTCGGGTAGCGTGTCCGAGATCGGATTAGCTCCGAGCGCTCCCGGGGTTACGCTGCCCTCTAGCGCGGCGGCTCCGGCCGAGTTATCGGCGCTGTGGATATCGACGTTTTTGTACAACCGCATGTTGATCGCTGGATTGAAGGGACTCAGTCGGGCCGCCGTTGGTGTCTCGGTCAGGCCACGCGTATCGATTACGGTGAAATCCTTGACAGTTGCCGGCCAGGGATTTTGAGTTCCTAGGTGGACGGTATATTCGATGATCGGAATCGCGATTGCGCGCTTGTCGAAATCAAGGTGAATGTGCAAATCGGGCCGATTGATCAGCACCCGTTGGAAACGATTTACAAAGGGCAGGTCGATTGTCAGATAGCGGTTGCTGGGATACCAGGCCCATCCGACGTTGAAACTGGAATCGATGGTGCGGCTGCCGGTGGGAAATGCGATGGTCAACGGGGCGGCGTTGGTCAGTGTCGCGGGCCGTCCGAAGACCTGAACCGCCGTCGCCAGCCGAGTCGGATTAGGGCCGTTTCTCACAGTGGCCTCACCCGCGATGTAGGAATTGGTATAGGCGCCGTCAGGTGTGATCGACCATCCCTCCAACGGATTGTTGAACGCAGCGGCACCGCCCGGGCCGCCCTCCAACCAGCCATAGATTTTGTTAGGATCGATCTGGGCGACGGAAGGCACGCATGGTGGGCGCATTCCAACCGGTCCGGGTTGTGCGCAAGCGGGCGCTCCCGGCCGGGGTGTGAAGTCAACGCGCCCCAGGCCGGCGCCAAAGAAATTCATAAAAAAGGTGGTGGTGAAGCTTCCCGGCAGCGGATCGTCGGACAGAGCGTAGCCGGCGCGCGCCAGGTTGGTCAGACGCAGTCGGGCGTTGAAGGCGTCCGCCTGGGGTCCGCCGGCGGCGTCGCCAGGTAGCCTGAAAATGGATTCCTGATTGGGGCTGAAGTCGGCTGCCATCAGGGCGATCGAGGCAGGAATCGCCACGCTGGCGCCGGGACTGAGCAGGCTGTGTCGGTTGGGGTCGTCGATAAAGGGCGGAATACGGCCGGCGCGAATGGCGCGGACCTGTTCGAGATAGGCGGCAATGTCGGCTGCGGTTGGTTGGCCACGTCCGATCGTATCCCGGCTAAGCTGGCCTTCGATCACGATGAGCCCGGCTAGCTCCTGATACCCACGCTTGCCATCGCGCAGCCGGAAGCCGGCAAACTGCGCGGGGAATTCACCTCCGGGCGAGGCGCTATAGAGAAAGACGTTGGTGGCACGCTGGGCGGGCGCAATTACATCGAGCAGGCTTTCGACATCGCGATTCAGCACTTCGGCGTCCCAGTCAGCCAAAAAGGGAACATCTTTTGGTTGCAGCTCGCGGAAGCTGGCGCCCGCGCCGCCCAGAGTGCCGGCGAATTTACCCGCGCGATCGAGAAACCGGCTACCGTAGTAGTAGTGCAGGGCCAGCGCCGGGTCGCGCCGGGCATAGGCCTCGCGCAGGCCGACCATGTCCTGAAGATTTTTCTCGCGCCGCTCGATTCCCCAGACCTCGAAGTTTTTGCCCCGCCGCGCCGCCATCTCGACTAGCTGCGCGGCGGATTCGCTATAGGATGACGCGCCGTTGGGAATGGCCTGGATCAAGATGGCGTCGGCGTGACGCGGATCGGCCGAGCGCAACCGTACGCGCAGGAAATTGGTTTGATTGAGTTCACTGGGCGTGCCCGCCGGCCGCGCCGCCGAAGGAAGGCGAATGTATTCGGTTACCAGATCACGGCGCGCGCCCGGTTGCCCGGCCAGGCCGGGACAACGATCGATATCGAGTCCTTGCGCGGAAGCGGCTTTGCCTCCGGCCAGCAACATGGCAACCAATATGAAGGTCCAGCTCGCGCGCATCGCAGGCTTCTCCGCTCCGTTAGATTCTTTCTTCCAGCTTCGCTGGTCATGGCACAAGCGCCGCTTAAGCGCAAACCACTTGATAACGGCTCAAGAGCAGGGTGCGGAAAAGCCAGGTTTTGAATGAGTGGAGGCGGCGCTGAAAGCCACATCCCACGTGAGAGTAGCTTTTCCTAACCTTCGCCCTCTCCCCACCAGGGGTAGAGAAGAAGGGGGGAGCAGGCCGCGGAGACTTTTTCGGCAAACGGTCTACTCCGCGGTCACAGGCTGCTTGCGGTTCTCCAACGGCTGAAGATCGCGCCCAGATTGAAATATTGCTGCAGATAACCGAAGACCCGGTATTGAGTGGCCAGGCGTCCGGCACCGTAGAGATCCTGGAAGGCAGGGAGTTGCACCACCGCGCCGGTTTGCAGGGAGGGCGTCACGAAGATCAGGCCGGGGTCCAGAAACCACAGCACGCCTCCGGAATTCGCCGCTCTGCGTCCGTCTAGATAGCCGCGCTGACTCCATATCAGGTTGGTTTCCAAATCGAGGTCAAAGAAATTGGGTAGCCCGAAATCTGGTATGCGCCAAGGCAGAATCCGGTATTGAAACGCGGCGTCGGTTTCAAGCACATCACCCGGACGGGTTGAATTGTCTGCCAACGAATTGACCCGATAAGCAAAATCCCAGTGAAACTCGTAATCGAGATCGAATGTGGTAAGAGCGGTGCCAAGGTACGGATCGACCGCGCCCGAGCCGGTTTGCATTTTAGCGGTCAAGCGGCCCAGGGAGTCCGACTTCTCGTCGCTGCCGGTGGGTAGATAGAAGCCAGCGAATGGGGCCATGCGAAAGGTTTTCGTGAGCCAGTCGAAATGGAACAGAGTATAGCGCAGGAAGACTAAAGTATCATCGAAGCCGCTGGAACTCCGGGTAGCGGTTTCGGCCGACGTATTATCCGACAGAAAATAGGCCGACATGGGAACGGTCACGAACAGTGTGAATTTACTGCGCCAGCCGTATGCAAAGACGGTGGGAAAGTCCAGTCCAGCCAGCTCCCGGTGGGATGAGCCGGCACTGTAGCCGTCGCCCAGCTGAAGCCGAGTAACGGCCTCGCCCTGAGCCACCGGGATGGCGGTGGTGAAGGTCACATCTTGCGCTCGCGCGCGCGGCGTCAGCGTTAACGCCCATGTCAGGCCCAGGAACAAGATACAGCCGGCCGCGAGTGGAAAGGAAACGACGGGTTTTTTCCAAGCGGCCTGCTGTGCGAAACCGCGTGAACTACACCGTTTTCCCCAGCATTTGCAGCGCCCCGCACCGACTTCCGGCGGCTTCGCGGCCATCATCCGCCGGCGAGCACTTTAGTGGCCTGGTCGAGTCGGTCGCTGTAGGCGTCAAGCGCATCGGCCGTGAGTTTGACGTAGCGATTGGCATCCGCCCAGCGCCGCTCTTCGATTGCCTCGCGCACGCCCGGCAAGGTCTTGGCTCCGTAGCCGGTGTAACGCCCGGGCGCATATACCAGATTGAGATACCATTGCCGTCCCGGCAGCCCCACGTCGGCAGGTGCCAGAGTCTGATCGACGGTCAGCATCAAGGCCTGCAGGCGGGCGAGCCGGGCGGCAGAAAGATTGGTGGAATTCTTTGCCGAGGCGGTGTCGTAGGCCTTGGCGCTGCGCTTGAGGCGAGCGACGGCATTCTCCAGGGGTGCGAATTCCAGATATGGCACGCGGCTGAGCGGGGGCGGCGGCAGTTCCTTCTTGGTCGGATCGGCGGCCAGGGCAAAAGCTCGGATGCGCAGCAGGCGATCGCGAGTCTCGGCCTGCGCGCGTTCGGTCTGCGCCAAGGTTTTCACTTGATTGAGGTAGTCCGACACCATCTCCGCAAAATCGCTCGGCGACTGCTGTGGAACCGTACCTTGTGCAGCGCGCAGCACCAGGCGTCCGATGGTTTTGGCCAGCAGCGCGTCATAGACGAAGCCAGGGTCGACGAAGCGGCTGTGATGCTCGAAGGTATCGTAGCGAGAATGGTAAACGCCGCGGGTGATTCCTTCTTGGCCAAAGCTGATATCCAGGGCGGGTACACCCAGATGGTCGATGAAGACCGAATAGTCCGAGCCCGATCCCAACGGGCGCAGTGGAATGTCGTGATCGGGGTCGGCGACGATTTTGGCCGCCTGCTCGATATCCTCGCGAAAGGCGAGAGGGATGTGCGATGGGTCTGCCGCCTCGACCATAATCCGGGCGCGCAGCCGCTGCCCGATCGAAACCCCGGTTTCCGGATC
>DATGLK010000102.1 GCA_035294265.1 Candidatus Binataceae bacterium | reverse complement strand
GGTGGTGGACGTCCGTACCATGCGCTAAGCGGGGGCGGTGGCTTAGCTGGAGGAGGGTAGTAGAAACTTTCCGGATAACTTCCTGAAGATGCCGTGTAGTCCTTTTAGCCCCGCGGCGCGAATAGATATCACCAGGGGGTGGGCGCGAGTCCAAGACGACTCAGAAGGTCGTCGTAGAAGTAGGTGTAATAAAGGAAAATGTTCCAACCCCGAAAGGGGGCGTCGGCCCCAAACGATTGCTGATAGGCGGCACTGACTTGATACCAAGAGGATTGATAATTCAATTCATAACTTAGATAACCTGCACTTCGTCCATAGTACCCGTTATTGCTTAAATTGGTCAGCCCGCGCGCCTCGATAGCCGGGGTAAGCTGTGCCAGGTAGTTGGGCACGCGGATTCCGACAATGTCGTTGAGATAGAGAAGGCTATATTCCAGACACAAGTCGAAGCGAAAGGTCTGGTCGAAATCCGCCAACCCATAGTAGTCAGCCAGCGGCTCTTGGCCTGCGCCAACAGGCTGGATCCAGGCGATGTCGCTTTGCAGCGCGAAAGGCCGGATTAGGCGCCAGGGTAGGTCACCCAGCCCTTTGTTGAAAACCAAATAGGAATAAATCGTAAGCGGATTATCTTGGCCGATCTTGCCGAGTTGGCTTGGCGCTAGGGCTTTGACGATTAAACTAGCCATGATCTCGTGGGGCGCGTTGAGAAACAGCATGTATTTACCCTGGAGCGAGAAGAACTGGAAATTTGACGTTTGCAAGTTGGGCGCGAACAGCGCGGTATACTGGGTTCCGATCTGTAGGCTGAAACGCTCCGTCAGACGCTTTTCGATGGTAAAAGGGTCCTGAAAGATATGGCTGTCGTGATAGGCCCCGCCAAATTGCGGTACCAAAGTGATTTGGTTGTCGATATCTGCGTCCTTGACTACCAAGGGTTCGATGAAAATTCGCTCCCCGGCTTTGGGAAGAGCGCTTGAATATAAACCGGTGGCAGTGCCGTTGCTCTGAGCGCTGGCGGAGCCGACCGCGGCCAGCAGCATTCCCACAAGTAGGGTTATTATGCGGTACCTACTCATTACAGCAACCAGACGGCGTGTGCGAGCGCCGAGTGATTCGGCCCAGCTGCTGCTCACAGGAAGACTATTATTGGCTTCCCGCGCGGCCATAACCAGGGTGGGGCGACCGGCTGCGAGCCGCAAGCTATGGCCGAGCGGAACGCTCGCTTCAGCGCGTACCCAAACCCTTGCGCAGTGTCGCCAACGTGCGGGAGTGGGCCAGCGCGGCGGCGGCTGGATGGTAATGGGTGGCGCGGGCCCAGTTGTTGAAGGCGTGACCGGCGCCGGGATAGACGTAGACCTCGGCCTCGCGATGGTTGGCCAGCGCAGCGCGTACCGCCTCGCACATCGCGGGCGGGGACATTGGATCGTCCGCGCCGAAATGGATGACGATCGGGCATTGGATCGCGCCGGCTTCGTCGAGGTTGTCCTTGATGTTGCCGTAGTAGGCCGCGACGGCGTCGGGATGGTTGCGTGCGGCGGCCAGAAACGCCAGCCTCCCACCCAGGCAAAACCCGACCACGCCTACTTTGCCGGTGGATTCGGGTCGCGCACGCAGCACCGCGGCGGCATCGCCGATATCCTTGATGGTCAGGTCCAGATCCATTTTTTCCACAAACGCTCGCCCTTTGGCCAAATCGGCCGCTTCGAATCCCAACTCCACCGGTGGCGGCACCGCCGGCGCCCAGAAAGCGTCAATTTCGCCTAGTGCGGCGCTGTTTACGCGCCAGAAAATGTCGGGAGCCAGGGCCACGAAGCCCTCCTCGGCGTATTTGTCGGCAACCTCACGGATGTGCTGGTTGACCCCGAAGACTTCCTGGACGATCACCGCGCCCGGTCCTTTGCCCTTGGAAGGGGTGGCGAGGTAGCCGCGAAAACCCGAGCGTCCATCAGCAACCGGAATGTCAATCCACTGACCCATAACATCCTCCCTGGATTGTCACCTGCCGAGCGTGGACAAGTCCAGGCGCACCATAACCATCGGGCACGCACGCGCGCAAGCCGCCACTCTTGAGCGGTATCCGGGAGTTTCGGGGCTGCGCTATAATTTGGGTGGTCATGACGAATAGCGGCAAAGCGCTTCTCGAGCGTCTGCTGGAGGCGATGGCGCGGACGGAGTTCTATTCCTCTCGGCCCGAGCAGGTCGAGCGGCGAGAGACTCACATATCGTGGGTTTTCATTGCCGGCGACTCGGTGTTCAAAATTAAGAAGCCGATCAAGTTCGATTTTGTCGATTACTCAACCCTGGAACGCCGTTTCGCGATGTGCTGCGAGGAAGTCCGCCTTAACCGGCGCTTGGCCGCGGGGATTTACCTCGGCGTTGTCCCGATTATGATGCGGGGCGACGGTTTCGCTATCGCTCCCGCCTGTGACAGCCCGGTGGTGGACGCGGTTGAATACGCGGTCTGGATGCGTCGATTGTCCGAGGATAATAGCTTGGAGTCGCTGCTGCGCCGAGGGGAAGTGAATGCGGCTAAGCTGGGCCAAATCGCCGAGGTAATCGCCGGATTCCACCGCCAAGCGGCACGGGAGCAGGCTGTTCGATACGGCGGCGCGGCGGCCATTGAACGCGGGATCATGGGAAACCTGGCGGAGTGCGCCGGCTTCGTTAACCAGACGGTCTCCCCGGCCGAATTTGATGAGCTAACCCAGCGCAATCGCCAATTCCTCGAACGCCATCACGATACCTTCGATCTTCGTGCGCGTACCGGCCGGGTATGTGAGGGACATGGAGACCTGCGCTGCGAGCATCTTTACCTAGCCCCCGGCGAACAACCGGCGATTATCGATTGCGTGGAGTTCAACGAGGCCTTGCGCTACGCCGATGTCGCCTCGGACCTGGCCTTCCTGCTGATGGATATGGAGCGGCTGGGTGCGGCGGGCCAAGCCCACGCGCTTTTTGAGGCTTATCTTCACGCCAGCGGCGACGGGCAGTTGGCCGAGCTGCTCAATTTCTACAAATGCTACCGGGCAACGGTGCGGGGCAAGGTAGCCAGCCTCAAAAGCCGCCAGCCAGGGATCGCGGACCCCGAGAGTGAACGGGCCAAAAAGGTTGCAGCCAAACATTTTCAAGCGGCTGTGGGTTACGCCAGGCTGTGCGGACCCGCTTTGATCGTGGTGTACGGACTGTCTGGAAGTGGCAAATCGACGGTGGCGAAACTTCTCGCTAACCGCCTGGGCTGCGCTCATTACAATTCCGATGTTTTTCGCAAGCAGTTATTTGCAGCTCCACGCGCCACGCGCGCGGTCGGTTATCGCGAGGGGATTTATACGCCCCAGCAAACCCGCAAGACCTACGACGCGCTGCTTTCGGCGGCGCGCCAGGAACTGGAAGCAGGGCGCAGCGCGGTTTTGGACGCAAGCTTCCTGGATGAAGGCGCGCGCGTGCGCGTGGTCGAACTGGCGCGTACGGCCCGCGTGCCTTTCGTGATGGCGGAATGCACCGCATCGGAAAGCGAAATCGGTCGGCGCCTGGCGATACGCGCTCAACAACCCGATGCAATCTCGGACGCCACATTCGAAACTTACCTGCGTCAGAAAGAGGAATTGGCTCCCCTTGGCCCCGAGCTGTCGTCCCACCATGTGCTCGTGAACACCGAGCGAAGCCCGATTGACAGCGTATTGGTAATCGAGGAGGCGATCGCTAAAGGCAGCAATCGCCTGCGGCCAGCCTGATGACCAAGGTATTCGGATTCGAGCGGAGCTTCTTGCGCTATTATTTTGGGATGGGGTGCCTGATCGCCGTTCGGCGAGAGCCATACCCGACAAACCCTTAGGTGTCGTGGGGCTGAGTAGCCCTCCGACCGCGGCGGGTGGCTACCTAGCCCCTGTTCCTTTCTGCTAGCATCGGCCGCGCCGTCACCGGCGCGGGCGCTACGGCGCGCCCGGCGGATAATCCTGCAAGGCGGAGCCGAGACAATGCTGTTGCTCAAGCACGAAGATGTCTGTGCCAGCGTCTCCATGGCCGACGCGATCGAGGCCATGGAAGAAGCTTTTCGCGAAGAGGGCGAAGGAGCGGTTACCCTCCCCGCGCGCATCAACATGAAGGCTGGCAAGGGCTGGCTGCGAGTGGGCCCGGTGGCCTTGGAGCGCTCGGGCTGGAGCGGTTTCAAGGCGATGAACATGGCACCCGGGGTCGGGGTGCGCTATCAGGTCCATCTTTACAATTCGGCCAGCGGCGAGTTGCTGGCAATTATGGATGCCCAGCATCTGACCACCCTGCGCACCGGCGCCACCAGCGCGGTGGCGACGCGCCGGCTGGCTCGGTCCGGTCCCCAGGTGGTGGCGCTATTGGGGTCGGGAGTAGAGGCGCGGGCGCAGTTGGAAGCGATGGAGGCCTTGGGGATCGTCAAACGGGCGCGCGTGTTCAGTCCCACCGCGGCCAATCGCCAACGGCTGGCGGCGGATTTCGGAGTACGGATGGATATTCGCGCGGTTGACAGTGCACGCGCCGCGGTCGAGGGCTGCGACCTGGTGCTAGCGGCGGTCAAGTCAACCCAAACCGTGCTGCTGGGCGAATGGCTGCGGCCCGGGATGCACGTCAATTCGGTTGGTACCGCCCGTCGCGATCAGCGCGAGATCGATCCAGCTACCTTCAAGCGCAGCGAGATCATAGTGGTCGATACGCGCGAAGGCGTCTTCGGCGAGGCCGGAGACGCGGTCGCGGCCAAAGATACGATTTCCCCAGATCAGGTCCATGAGTTATCTGAACTGGTAGTGGGCAAGGCCCCGTGCCGCACTAGCCCAGAGCAGATTACGCTGTTCAAGTCAGTTGGCACCGGGGTCCAGGATATCGCGCTGGCGGCGATGGTTTACCGGCGGGCTCGCGAGCGCGGCCTGGGTGTGGAGATCGACGGCTTTCCGATTGTGAAACCAGCCTGAAGGAGTAAAACCAATGGCCGAAGGCAAAAAACTTACCCCGGTTGAGTATCTGGCCCAGTTCAGCCCCGGCGCCTCAGCCGCCTTTCAGTCGCTGCGCAAGGCGGTGGTTGAAGCCGGGCCCTTGGATGGCCATACCTGCGAGTTAATCGCGCTGGGCGCGTTCGCGACCAGCGGGGCCGAAGGCAGCTTTAAAACCCATGCTCAGCGCTTGCTCAAAGAGGGAGTATCAGCGGCCGCGCTGCGCCAGGCCGTGCTGGTGACCTTCGGTGCCACCACCACTTTTAGCTCAGTGGTCGCGGCGTTGCATTGGATCGACGACCTGACCTGAGCGGGCGAGCCGGGCGTCAGGCGGCTTCGCTGGCCTGGCTCTGATAGCTCTTGTTGTAGGCGCGCATCAGCGAAGCCATCACGGCGATCACCGCGGGGCCGGCGAAAATGCCGGGCAGGCCGTAGGTTTCCAATCCACCCGCGATGCCCAAAAACAGGGCTAGGGTGGGCAATCCGGTGCCCCGTCCGGTCAGTGCGGGTTTGAGCACGTTGTCGATGATGGTGACCGCCGCCAAACTCCAGATCACCAAAAAGCTGGCATGTCCCCAGCCGCGGGTCTGGAGCAGGTAAAGCCCGGCCGGCAGCCATACCAGGGCGGTGCCGCCAAAGGGAAGCAGTCCTACTACCGCGGTCAGCATCGATAACGCCACCCAATATGGGACGCCGGTCAACAATAAGCCTAGGCCGACCACCACGCCTTGCAGCAGTGCGGTCAGCATCAACCCGCGCATCACCGCCGACAAGGTGACGCGCAGGGTATCGAAGACCGCGCGCTTATCCTCCTCGTGTAAGGGAGTGAAGTTGCGGCACGTTTGGTAATAGCCTTCGCCGTCGCGCAACATGTAAAACAGAATGAGTAGCGTCAGGGCGAAATCCAGCCCGAATGCGAGCAGGTTTTTGAAGATACCGCTGATGTATTCGACCAGGGTCTGGCTGGCATACCGACTTATCTCAAGGGCGTAATAGGGCAGGTCGCGCTCGGGTTGGATACCGGCCCGAACCAGCAGGCGCTGCGCCTCCATTCCCAGGCGTGAGCGGCCAATCCACTGGGTGACTCTTGCCACTCCGCCGGGCGCCATCAGTTGTTGCGCGCGCGCTGCGAGGCTGCTGACCTCGGCGGCGAGCACGGTGAATAGCCATAGCGCCGGCAAGATCGCCACCAGCGCGACCAGGATGCTGATCGCCAAGGCGGCCAGGGTTCGATGGCGCAGGAGGCGGCGGGCTTGAACCATCAGGGGATGAAAGATGAAGGCCAACAGCATGGCCCAGACGATGGGGACCAGAAATGGCCGCAAGATAAGGTAGACTTGGTAGGCCATCAGGGCCAGCGAGCCGATAAGAAAGAGCTGAATCAACCGTTCACGGTCAAACATAAGTGCCCCGAAACCAGCGGGAGAGGTTAAAACTTAGCAGAGCAGAAGAGGCTGGCCTATCGAGTCTCTAGCGCCACAGGCAGGTGGGCGTGTTGATAGCTACGAGGAATTCTGTTAGCGATGAAACTTGGGTCCAATCCTGATGCTCATTTTCAGGCACGTAGCTCAGCGGGAGAGCACTTCCCTGACACGGAAGGGGTCGGCGGTTCAATCCCGCCCGTGCCTACCAGTTTTGTTGTTGCGATGATTTATCTCGCGGCGGGTTCCCACCCGCGCCCCAGGCGGCCCTCCTTTTATTCCGTTCGTTCATGAACCAGACTATTCGCGTAACAGTGCAGGGTGCTGTCCACGAGGTGGTCGCGGGTACTCCGGCGGCGGAGATTTTGCGCTTGCAGCCTGACGGTGTGCGTGCCATCGCGGCCCTGGTCAACGGGGTCGCGGTCGATCTATGGCGGCCGGTGACCAGCGATGCGGTGGTTGAGCCGGTAGACGAGCGCAGTCCGCAGGGGCTGGAGATTCTGCGCCATTCCAGCGCGCACTTGATGGCCCAGGCGGTCCAAAGCCTTTACCCTGGAACCCAGGTCACCATCGGACCCACGATCGAAGACGGCTTTTATTACGACTTCGCCACTCCCACCCCCTTTACAGTGGAGGATTTGCCCAAGATCGAGGCCCGGATGCGGGAGCTGGCCAAAGCGGATCTGCGGGTGGAGCGGCAAGAAGTGTCCAAGGCCGAAGCGGTTGAGTGGTTCAAAGCCGCCGGTGAGCATTACAAGGTCGAGATCCTGGCCGGAATCGAGCAGGAACGAGTGTCGATTTATCGCCAGGGCGAATGGATGGATCTGTGTCGCGGGCCGCACGTGCCCTCCACCCGCTATTTGAAGGCCTTCAAACTAACCAGCGTGGCGGGAGCATACTGGCGCGGCGACGAACATAACGCGATGCTGTCGCGGATCTACGGCACCGCGTTCGCCGACAAGGAGGCGCTGGAGGAACATCTGCGCCTACTGGAATTGGCGCGCGCCCTTGACCATCGCAAGCTGGGCCGCGAGATGGGCCTCTTCATGTTCGATCCGATTGCTCCGGGCAGTCCGTTTTTCTTACCCAAGGGAGCGATAATTTACAACGAGCTTGTCGCTTACGTGCGCCGTTTGTACCGCCGCTACGGTTTCCAGGAGGTCATTACCCCGCAGATCTTTAAAAATCAGCTCTGGCAGACTTCCGGTCATTGGGAGATGTTTCGCGATAACATGTTTCTTACCACCGACGGCGAAAATCCCGGCGGGGAGCTGGATTATGCGGTTAAACCGATGAACTGTCCCAGCCATGCCGTGATCTTCGCAGCGGAGAAGCGCTCTTATCGCGACTTACCCCTGCGCCTGGCGGATTTCGGCCGGCTCCATCGCGCCGAGCGCTCGGGTACTTTGCACGGCCTGACCCGGGTGCGTGCGATGGCGCAGGATGATGCGCACATTTTCTGCACCGACGAGCAGATCGGCGAAGAAATCGACCTCAATTTGCGGATGCTCAACGAGATTTACTCGGCCCTGGGCTTCGAGCGCATCGAACTTAAGCTGGCCACAATGCCGGTGCAACATCTGGGTGACGAGGCCTCCTGGCAGCGCACCGAGGCGACCTTGGCGCAGGCGATGGGGCGCAACGGCTTCAGTTACGAAATCAATCCGGGCGAGGGGGCCTTCTATGGCCCGAAAATCGAAATTTACGTGCCCGATGCGTTGCGGCGCAAATGGCAATTAGCGACGATTCAACTGGATTTTAACATGCCGCAGCGTTTCGACTTGAAGTATACCACCAGTAGTGGGGTGGAAACGCGGCCCGTGATGATTCATCGGGCAATTTTGGGCACCCTGGAACGCTTTATCGGCCTACTTTTGGAGCATACCGGTGGTTTACTACCCTTTTGGTTGGCCCCCGAGCAGGTGCGGGTTCTGCCGCTGAGTGAGAAGGTGGAGGCCTACGCCAAGGAGTTGGGCCTGCTGATCGAGCATGGCGGCTGGCGTGCCCATTGCGATTTGCGCAATGAAAAACTGGGATTCAAGATTCGCGCCGCCGAGTTGGCCAAAATTCCTTTCATGGTCGTGGTGGGAGAACGAGAAGCGGAATCCCGCACGGTCTCCCTGCGCCGTTTGCGGGGCGAGAAGAATGAAGCTATGAGCGTGGATAGCTTGCTTGAACTGCTTAAAGCAGAGCCCTTCCCAACCTGAAGCGATCTTATGCCACGGTCCCAGCGTACTGCGCGCCCGCTTGAATCCAGCGTCGATTTTATACAATTCATCGATCATTCAACGCTGGCTTGCCAGCAGCAGGAGGTGTCCTATCCCTAGAAATTTTAGACTTCCCCCCAATCGCGAACCTGTGACCCGCGTCAATGAATACATCCGTAGCCCCGAGGTGCGGGTAATCGACTCCGACGGACGCCAGGCAGGCGTGATGAGCGCGCACGACGCGTTGGCCCTGGCGCAGAGTCGAGGTTTGGATCTGGTCGAGGTCGCGGCCACGGCGCAACCGCCGGTATGCCGCGTGATGGACTTCGACAAGTATCGCTACACTCAAAAGAAAAAGGCGCACGATAGCCGCCGCCATGCCTCGGCCTCCGCGGTCAAGGAGGTGAAGATGGGGGCGCGCACGGACAAGCATGACCTGGAATTCAAGGTCAAGCATGTGCGCCGCTTTGTCGAAGAGGGGCAGCGTGTTAAGGTATCGATTTTTTTCCGGGGCCGTGAAATCACTCATCCCGAACTGGGGCAGGCGATACTGGCGCAGATCCTTGGCTTGGTGCAAGATATAGCGCAACCCGAGGGGAGCGCGCGGATGGAAGGTCGGAACATGTCGGTGCTGCTCACGCCCCGCTGAGAGGCGAAGGATGCCCAAGCTTAAAACCAATCGTAGCGCGGCCAAGCGCTTCCGCATGACCAAGACCGGTAAGGTCAAGCATAAGAAGGCTTATTTGCGCCATCTTAACAGTTCCAAGAATCGCAGCCGCAAGCGCCATTTGCGGCAGCCGGGAATTTTGAGTCAGGCCGATACCAAACGGGCCCGCCAGTTGGTGCCCTACGGTAATTCGTAAACCAAGGAAGTTGTTTCGATGCCTCGTACCAAAGGTGGCCCCAAATCTCATCGCCGACATAAGCGCCAGCTCAAGCTTGCTTCGGGTTATGTAGGCGGCCGAAAACTTTATCGTCAGGCGCGCAACACCCTGGAGAAAGGGCTGACGTACGCCTATCGCGATCGCAAGCACAAGAAACGGGAATTCCGCGCCTTGTGGGTGACCCGGATTAACGCCTTGGCGCGCGAGTACGGGCTCAGCTACAGCCGCCTGATCGATGGCTTGAATAAAGCCAACGTTGCCATCGACCGCAAGCAGTTGGCCGCGTTGGCAATGGAGCGCGACGGGCTGTTCGCCGAATTGGTCAATACCGCCAAAAGCGCGTTGGGGGCGGAGGCGGCTTAAACGCGAGCGTCACCTCCCGCTGCCAAAGACCATGTGGCCGCTCTCCACATGGTCTTTTTGTTGTCGGCGGCGTTACCTTCCGGCCTCCCTAGTGCAAACTGGCGGCTTAGCTTTCTGCTCAGCGAGAACTCATGAAAGAACAATTGGAAGCAATCCGAGCTCGCGCACTGGCCGAGTTGGCCGAAGATGCGCACGGGGCCCAAATTGAAGCGGTGCGGGTGAGGGTGCTGGGCCGAACCGGAGAACTGACCCAGGTGATGCGGGGGATGCGCGACCTGCCGGCCGAGCAGCGGCCGCTGGTCGGTCAGCTCGTCAATCAGATCAAACGCGAGCTGGAGGAGCGTATCGAGCAGTTGCAAGCCGAGCTGCGCCGGCGTGAGATGGAGCAGGCACTGGCAGCCGAACGGGTAGACGTGACCCTGCCGGGATTGCGCCTGCGACGCGGCCGATTGCATCCGCTGACTCAGGTCGCCAACCGGATGGTCGGATTGTTCGAAGCAATGGGCTTCGAGGTGATCGAGACCCAGGATATCGACGACGACTTCCATAATTTTTCGGCGCTCAACTTTCCTCCCGACCATCCCGCGCGCGAGATGCAGGACACCTTTTTTGTGTCCGGCGGGCTGCTCCTGCGGACCCATACTTCCAATGGGCAGATTCACGTCATGCAAAAGCGCCGCCCGCCGCTGGCCGTGATCTGCCCGGGCAATTGCTACCGGCGCGATGAATTGAGTGTGCGCGCGGCCCCAATGTTTGGGCAAATTGAGGGCTTCATGGTCGATCGCGCGGGCATCATCACGATGGCGGATTTGAAGGGTGTGTTGAGCGAATTTTTGCGCGGGCTGTTCGGCGCCGACACCAAGGTGCGCTTTCGCGCCAGCTTCTTTCCTTTCACCGAACCCAGTGCCGAGGTCGATATCGGTTGTCTGTTGTGTGGCGGGTCTGGTTGCCGGGTATGCAAACAGGCGGGATGGGTCGAGATCCTCGGCTCGGGCATGATTCATCCCCACGTTCTGCGCGCGGTCGGTTACGATCCCGAGCAATATCAGGGTTTTGCCTTCGGGGTAGGAATCGAACGGACTGCGATGCTGACGTTGGGGGTGGACGACATGCGATTGTTTCTGGACAACGACCTGCGCTTTCTCGAGCAATTTTAATGGCGCTACCCGCTCAGCAGGGACGCCACGCGCTACACCACCAGGCCAGGAACCCGAATAGATGAAACTGCCGCTTAGCTGGTTAAAGGAATATCTGGCGTTGGAGGCCGACGAGGCTACGCTTTGCCATCGCCTGAGCTTGGCCGGGCTGGAGGTCGAGAGTATCGAGCATCTACGCGCACCCTTCCGTGGCGTCACCATTGCCCGCGTGCTCGAGGTGCGCCGCCATCCTAATGCCGACCGGCTCAACCTGTGTGAGGTTGACGCTGGCGCCCACGGTCAGTTCCGCGTCGTTTGCGGTGCTCCCAACGTGCATCAGGGAATGGTCGCGCCGCTGGCTTTGGTGGGCGCCCGGTTGGGGGGCAAGGAGGCGGGAGGAGTGGAGAGCGCTCCCCCGCTGAGCGCGGCGGTTATCCGCGGAGAGCGTTCGGAGGGGATGCTCTGCTCGGGGCGCGAATTGGGCTTGTCCGAAGATCACAGCGGGATCGTCGAGCTGGATGCGCAGGCGCCGCTGGGGACCGATCTGGCGGATTTTCTGGGGCTAGACGATACCGTGCTGGATTTGGCGATTACGCCCAATCGCGGCGATTGCCTGTCGATTCTGGGTTTGGCGCGGGAAATCGGCGCACTCTTCGGCTTGACCTTACGCCAGCCGCGCTGGCGCGTGCCGCGGCCGCCCGCCGGCGTGCCACCGCCCTCGGTCGAGATTGCGTCGGCGCAGCAATGTCCGCGCTACGCCGGCTTGCGCATCGATGGAGTTATCGTGGGGCCCTCGCCGGCCTGGATGCGTCGGCGCCTGGAGCTGTGCGGAATGCGCGCAGTCAACAATCTGGTTGATGTCACCAACTATGTGATGCTTGAGCTCGGCCAGCCGCTGCATGCCTTCGACTTCGCCAAGCTGGCCGAGGGCCGAATCGTGGTGCGTCAGGCACACACCGATCGCGACTTCGTCACTCTCGACGGCGTGGCGCGCCAGTTGGCACCCACCGACCTGGTGATCGCCGATGGCCAGCGGCCCGTGGCGGTTGCCGGAGTGATGGGCGGGCAAAGTTCCGAAGTCGGCCCCGAGACCACCAGCCTGCTGATCGAGAGCGCTTACTTCGAGCCCAGCACGGTGGCGCGTACCGCGCGCCGGCTAGGGCTGCACAGCGAGGCCAGCTATCGCTTCGAGCGCGGTATCGATCGCGACGGCCAGGTAGCAGCGCTGAGACGAGCGGCCGAATTATTGACGCGTCATGCCGGTGGTAAGGTGGCCGCGCCGATTTGCGATCTTCAGCCGCAGCCTTTTACGCCTCTCGTGCTTACGTTGGACCTAGGCCGGATGGCCGCGCTGCTGGGCGTGGCGCTGCCAGGTGCGGAGGTACGCCGGCGCCTGATGCTGTTGGGGGCCAAGGCCTCCAGTACCGGTAAGGATCGCTTGGCAGTCACCGTCCCTTCCTTTCGTTCCGACTTGCGTGAGGCCGCCGATCTCGCCGAGGAAGTGGCTCGTCTAAGCGGTCTGGAGGAGATCCCCGAGCGCCTGCCGGCGCGGCCCAATCGGATCGCCGCGCGCAGCCCGATGCGTGATTTAAGTGCCAAGGCGCGGGAAATCATGCTGGGGTGTGGGTTGACCGAAGTGCATTCACTGGCTTTTGCAGCGCCCCAGGATAACCGCTTGATCGCCGGCGCCGACGATAGCTTTAACGATGGCTTGCCGGTAGTGGTCGCCAACCCGCTGTCAGCCGAATTAAGCGAGCTGCGCCTCAGCCTGCTGCCGGGATTGCTGAATGTCCTGCGCTTCAACCTAAATCGTCAAGCGTCGGCCTGCCACGCCTTCGAGCTGGCCAAGGTCTTCGCCGAGAAGTCGGGGGTACCGGCCGAACGGCTAGCCCTGGCCGGCATCGGATACGGCGATTTTATCGTGCCCGAGCTGGGGCAGCGTGCCCTGGGTTTCAACTTTGCCAGCGCCAAGGGGATTGTTGAACGCTTGTTGGAGGCGCTTGGATATACTGCCGGCGTGCGCTTCATGGCCGCAGTGCCCGCCCAGGCACCTTATCTCCATCCCGGCAAGGCCGCGCTGGTATGCTTGCGCGATCAAAGAATAGGGGTGCTGGGCGAACTGCATCCCGCCCACGCCTTTCGGCTGGATCTGCGCTTGCCCTGCGGACTGTTCGAGTTGGATCTCTCCTGTTTGGCTGGGTTGTTTTCAAGGCCGCGCCCAATCGCTGCGCCGCCACGCTATCCTGCGGTGCGTCGCGATCTGGCGCTGGTGGTCGATCGAGAGCGCAACGCCGGCGAAGTGGTCGAAAACATTCGCGCGCTCGACGTACCGTGGTTGGAGAGCGTGGAAGTGTTTGACGTTTATGCCGGCGAGGGAATTGCTCCAGGCAAGAAGAGCCTGGCTTTGGCGCTGCGCTATCGAGCCGAGCGCACTTTGACCGACGACGAAGTCAATCGCGTCCACGAAAGCTTGGTGCGCCAGGCCCTCCAGCGGCTGAATGCGCAATTGCGCCAATGATCGTCGCCTTTGGCCGCTGGTGGCTCGTGCGCAAGCCTTGTGAAATCGGGCAGTAAGCATGTAGGCTGGATAGGCGTCCGTTGGGAGCGCCCGGGCCGCGGCCTCCTCAAGCCTGAGCGGCTTGGGCGGGGGCAGTTAGCTTTCGGGTCCCGGCGGGTTCCCGGGAGGGGCTTTTTTGGACGGTAAGCTCGCCATGAATAGTCCGGGCCGCCGGACGACAAAGAAGACGCGGCGAAACAATACCAAATCAACTGCGCGAGGCTTGGCCTCGCCCTCCGCCGATCACCCGCTTAAAATTGGGGAAGCGGCCCGGCTGCTCGAAGTCAAGCCTTATGTCCTGCGCTTTTGGGAAACCGAATTTCCCCTCCTGCGCCCCAATCACACGGCTTCCAAGCATCGCCTGTATACGGTCAAGGACATCGAGGTCCTTAGCCTCATCAAGCGTCTGCTCTACGAAGAACGGTTCACGATCGACGGTGCGCGTCGGCGCTTGCGCGAGCTAGGCTATGGCAAGCGTGCCGGGTTGGAGAAGCGTCAGGCCGAGGCTGGCGTGACTACCGTGCCCAACCACTCCGGTGTGCCCAGTGGCGACCACCGCGCGCAGCTGGCCGAGATCCGGCGCGAATTGGAATCGATCTATTCGCTACTCAAAAACTAAAAGTTCCGTTCAAACCTTCTTTTTAGTCCTGTGCCTTTGCTCAACGGCTTGACGTTTACAGGACTACAGCGGTTTCAACTCTGGACCCGGCGGGGATTGGCCAGCGGCTTGGGCATCGGAGATGGGGCGCGCCAGGCGCGCCCCAGTGGGGTCAAGCCCAGTTGCTCGGCGCTGCGCTCTACCACCGCGCAGGCAAGCCGCATGGCCCAAAAGGCTTCGCACAGGACAAAGCCGGCGAAGGCCAGTTCAAATGTGAACACGAGCCGCGCCGCGAAGGCCTGCCCCGCTATAGCGCAGGCTAGCGCGCCACCCATCCCCAACGCGATCAGGACAGCGCTGAGCAGGGTGGGGTAGGGGCGAATCAACACAAGATTTCGCCGGCTGCCGCCTTCGTATTCTTCGTCGGCGGTGATGATGCGCGGATGGATGAAGGAGCCGGGACGCAGCTCAACATCCCAATTATCCCAGGTGCCCGCGTTGCGCACCCCCAGCTGGGTGCGCTGGAGCAGCTCAAGGCTTCGTGCCAACAGTTGGCCGCGCCCGATGCCAGCGTCGTTCCAATATTGCAGTCGGATACAGCGCTTGAGGGGATGCAGCTCGGGCCGTTGGCGAAGGCAGGCGGCCAGCGCGTCACGCTGAGCGCCGGCGGTATTTAGCCGATAACGCGTGCGGCTCAGGGCGCGCAGCAACGGTCCGCTGTAGGCCAGCAAGCTGGTTATCAGCCGCCCGCGCCAGTTGCGCCAAGCAAGTTCCAAGGGGGCGTGACGGCTCCAATGACAGGCCCAGATTGCGCTGGCGACCAGCATCGGCAACGCCGCGATCACAGCGGGATGAAACCATGGTCCCAGCCCCAGCAGGATCAGCGCACATAGGTTCCATTCCAGGGTCTGGGGCAGGAAACCCAGCAGCGAGGACGGTGCCTCATAAGCGGCTTCGGCTTGGGCGTCGATAGGCTGGGAGACGGGGCTTGGCCCCATCCGCTCCAAGCCCGAAATGGCACCGCTCCAACGAATCTGCCCCACGCCATTAAAGCGGTGCGGATATTTGCGATACAGCAGCGCTTCGGCCTTGCCGTAGCCGCGTTGCTGCGCGAAATAACCGCGCACGGTGGTGCGGCGCTGATGCCAAACCGCGGCGGCAGGTTGATAGCCCAGCGTCAGGCCGCTGGCCTGGGCCCGCCAGCAGATATCGACGTCGTCGCCCGCCGCGCGAAACTGGGGGTCGAAGCCACCCAGCTGCAGCAGTTCGCGACGGCGGAAGGCCAGGTTACATCCGGGCAGATGTTCAGCTCGCCGCGCTCCTATCAGCACGGGGGCAGGAGCGCCGGGGGCGACCGCGATCGCGGCTGCCACAGGCCCGGAGGTAGGTTGGGAATAATTGGGGCCGCCGCACACTGCCAGCCCGTCGGCCAGCATGGTGGCGACCAGATGGCGTAGCCAGTTGCGATCGACCACGCAATCGGCGTCGGTGAAAGCGACGATCTCGCCGCGCGCCGCGCGCACCCCGGCGTTGCGAGCCGCGGCCAAGCCACGGTGTGATTGACACAGTAGTCGCACCCCACCGTCACGCCGCGCGATCGCCGCGGTGTCGTCGCTGGAGCCGTCATCGACGACGATCAGCTCGACGCGCGGATAGTCCAACTCGTGCAGGGAGCGCAAACAGGCCGCCAAGGTGGTACCGGCGTTAGCGGCGCAAACCACCACCGACACCAAGGGCGAATCGGCCAGTGGAGGAAGTTCCTCGGCGGCGAGAAATGGCAGCTCGACTCCTGCTTGCACGCATCGAGGCTGCAGAGTCGCCCGCTCGGTCTGGGGCTGATAGGGTGCGGCCACCACTCCGGCCGCGCCTGCCCGTAAGGCCGAGGCGACTCGCACCGGCTGATCGAAGCTGCTGCCGGCCAACTCGATTATGACGGGTTGCGCTTGTGCCAGATTGTGCGCGGTGGCCACTAGCGGCGCGATCTCTGCCGAGGGCAGCGCGGGCAGCCGGGTCCACAACAGGTCTTCATGAGCACTGTGCAGTGCCCAGGTCCCAGCCAGATGGGGAGCGTGGTGACGCACGGCCAACAAGCGGCCGTTGGCCTCGGCCCGCAACGCGTCAAGTAGGCGGCCAAGGTGCAATCGAGCGCGCGCCCACTTGACCGTTGCCGGATGGGCGAAGGTTTCGAAGTCGAGCAGGAAGCCGGCCACCGCCGGATAGCCACACAACGGGCGTATGGTCGCCGCCAGTTGGACCCGTGCTGCTTCGCGCGCGGCACGGCCGGCCAACACAGCGGATGACACCGGCAGTGTGATGAAGGCGCACAGGCCGGCGGTAGCCGCCAAGTCCAGCAGCGCTTCGGCGTCGGCGGCGGCCAGCAGGAGGGCGTTGGCATGAGCCTCGGCCATGCGGGCGAATTCGGCACGCCAGCGTAACTTGGCGTTGAAGTCGGGGCGAGATTCGCGTGGCTCCAGCGGCAGTGCGCGCAGGCAAAAAGCCTGGTCGCCACGGTGCAACTGTTTACCGCTGCGGGTGATTCGAAAAGTCATCGCTGAAGCGAAGTTGGTCATGGCTCGACGTGTTAAAAGCGAAAGCTGTGCCAAAGCAAAAGCAGCTAAATCAGCGGATTTGCCCGATTTGGACGACTTGAGCTTGGCTCAATTCGGCGATGCGATTAACTTTTTGCGTCTGGTACAGTTTTACGCGAACGGTTTTGCAATTTGCCACGGTGGCGAAAAGAGGGCCTATAGCTTGGAGATCGGACGGGTGTTATATCTCCGCCAGTAACATCCTTCACCGGGGGATTAGCAGATGCGCGCGCGACCAGGACGTGAAATTGCCGGCGGCAATTCCACGGTCAAGACCGCCGGATGTTTGGAGAAGACGGCGGCTGGGAGGCGGGAGGTGGAGGGGGGCGAGGGCGGAGTCTCGGCCGAAGAAGCTACGGCGGTGCGCAGCCACCTGGAAATTATCGAGCGGCTGCTTAATACGCAATTCAACGACGCTTGGAGCCGCGAGTCGGCCAGTCTCAAGGCGCGCTTCGCGCTCGCTGAACTGATCGAGCGTCACTTCGACGCCATTCTGGACCAGTGGAAGAAGGCGGTTGAAGATATCCTGGGCCGCCAGCGGCGCGAGGATCTGCACAACGCGCTGGTGCGTTTCGTGGCCCATCTGCGCGAACCCGAAAACATCGAGGGCTACGTCTTTTTGCGCCGCCACTGCCAGGTTGGGATGCTGGCGCAGGCCAATCCCTCGCAGTTCAACATGGTCCACATCGCCCTCAAGCAGACCATCCTGCATCAGGTGCGAATGAGCTTGCGCGGCCGCCAGCTGGAGATCGTGCGTGACGCGGTGGTGGCGGCGATCGACGAACTGCGCATGATGGTGTCAGGCTTTTATATCGAGTCGCGCGAGGCAGCCCTGCGCGCTTCGGAAGAGAAGTACCGCAACTCGATCGATCGCGCGCCCGATCCGATGTGGGAAATCGATCCGGCCAGCTTCTGTATTATTGGCGCCAATTCGGCGGCGGAAAGCCTGGTACGCAATGCGCTGCGCTACGAAGGGCCGCCCACCTCGCTGCTGGGGCGCCACGTCACGGAATTAGCCGGTAACGAAGGCATTGCCGCTGCCCTGCTGTCCCATCTCCACACGGTGTTGGAAAAGGGAGCCGCGCAAGCCTACGATTTACCCTTGGCCGAGGGGCGGTTCTTCGACGTCAACTCGGCGCTTATCCCCTACGGCAGCAATCGCTTTATCCAGGTAATCCTGCATGACGTGACCGAAAAGCGCGAGATGATGGAGGAGCTGCTCAAAGCCGAGCGGCTGGCCGCCGCCGGCACTTTCGCCGCCGGTGTAGCCCACGAGGTCAACAATCCGCTGGCCTCGATCTCCTCGCTGGTGCAATCGCTGCTACCCGGTGAGGGCGATTCGACGCGGCGCACCACCTTGCACACCATTCTGGCCCAGATCACCCGGATCTCGGCCACGCTCAAAGATCTGGTGGACTTCGCTCGGCCCTCTTCGGCCAAGCGCAAGGCGATCGATCTTAACGCCTTGATCACGGAGACGGTGCGGCTGGTGAGCTATAACAAGCGCTTTCACGGGGTCACGCTGGAGACCGAGCTGGCCGCCGACCTGCCGCTGGTGTTCGCCGACAACAACGAGATCCAACAAGTCCTGCTCAATCTGCTGCTCAATGCGGCCGATGCGGTGCAGAGCGGGAGCGGGCGAATCAGGATTGTCACCGAACCTCACGACCATCATGGCCATGGTGGTCGCCAGGCCGGACGGGTGCTGATGCGGATCATCGACAACGGTATCGGCATTCCGCGCGAACACCTGGAGCGGGTCTTTGATCCTTTTTTCACCACCAAGCCTGCCGGAGCTGGAGCGGGGCTGGGCCTGTCGCTCTGTCAGCGAATCGTGCTGGCCAACCGTGGCGGTATCAAGATTGACAGTGAAGTGGGCAAAGGGACCACCATCAAGATTTATTTGCCGACCTATCGGCCCGCGGAACAAGCGGGCGTTCCCGCCAACGGCGCGCCAGCCCAATGAACGATCCAGTCACCGCAACGGCCTCTGCGCAGCCCTATCGCATCCTCTTGGTCGAAGACGAGGAGTTGATGCGCGCGATTATCGCCAACCTGCTGCGCGCCGAGGGTTATCAGGTCAGCGAGGCGCACGCGGCCGAGGTGGCGTTGTCGATTTTCGAAAGCGAAAAGGTAGATGTCGCCATCCTGGATCTTAACCTGGGGCATGGCGGCAACGGCCTGAGCGTGTTGGGCCAGATGCGAGAGCTGGATCCCGAAGTGATGGGGATCATCCTGACCGCTTACGCCAGCGTGGAATCGGCGGTCGATGCGTTACGCAAGGGCGCCTACGACTACCTGACCAAGCCCTTCGCCAACGATCATCTGCTGGCCGTGGTGCGCAACGCACTGGCGCAGAAGTCGTTGTTTCACGAAAACCGCTTTTTGCGGCGCGAACTGCGCGACAAGTACAGCTTTCGCAGCATCATCGGCAAAAGCGACGCCATTCAACAGATCTTTAGGCTGATGGAAAAAGTCGCGCGCACCGACTCCAGCATTCTTATCGCTGGCGAGTCCGGCACCGGCAAGGAGCTGGTCGCACGGGCGATTCATTTCGGCTCCGAGCGCGCCGACAACCGCTTCCTGCCCATCAACTGCGGTGCGTTGCCCGAGACCCTGCTGGAGAGCGAACTGTTCGGCTATAAGCGCGGTGCTTTTACCGGCGCCACCCAGGACAAGGTCGGCCTGCTCAAGGCGGCGGACAAGGGCACGCTGTTTTTGGACGAAATTGGCGAGATGCCGCTGCAATTGCAGGTCAAGCTGTTGCGCGCCCTGCAAGAGCGCGAATGCTATCCGGTCGGGGGCAACGAACCGGTGCGCTTCGATGTGCGGTTGCTATGCGCGACCAACCGTGATCTCGAACGCGAAGTGAGCGAGGGGCGCTTTCGCGAAGAGCTGCTCTATCGCATCAACGTCATCACTCTCAAGCTGCCGGCGCTGCGCGATCGCAAGGATGACATCCCGTTGCTGGCCAACCATTTTCTGGCCAAGTATGAAAAGAATCATGAGCGCTCGGGGATGCGGTTTTCCAAGGGCGCGATGCGCCTGCTGATCAATTACCAATGGCCGGGCAACGTGCGAGAGTTGGAAAACGCGGTCGAGCGCGCGGTGATTTTAGCCGAAACCGAGGTGATTCACTCCCAAGATCTGCCCGATAAACTCCATCACGCCCGCATCGCGACCACTGACCTGGAGGGTTTTGAACTTACCTTGGAGGAATTGGAGCGCGAGCACATCAAGCGCATCCTTGCCAAGGTCGGTGGTGACAAGGCCAAGGCCGCGGAAATCCTCGGCATCCACCTTTCGACCCTTTACCGCAAGGTCCAGCGGCTCAAGCTGGATGACGGCATCGAGCATGGCGATATGGCCGCTCGTAGCGCGTGAGGCGGCCGCGGGCGTGGTAATCGGGGCGGGCTCGCGATACAATTCAGCCAAGGCCGCGTCGGCGGCGCAGGAGAGCAGAGATGGATATCTTCGCACCCTCCCATCTATTGATTTTGTTGCTGATAATTCTGGTCATTTTTGGCCCCAGCAAACTGGGTGACGTAGGCGGCGCGCTCGGCCGTGCCATTCGCGATTTCAAAAAGGCGGTCAACGAGCCTGAGCCAGTCAAGCCCTCCACGACCACCACGGCCTCCTCAACCACCCAGCCCGCCCCGGCCGTTGAGATCAAGCCCAGCGAGGTCAAACCCTCCTGATTTCTCCCGTCCGCGGCTCCAAACGGGCGAGCCTCCTTTTCCTGAATAATTCTGTGCCGCTTGACCGAGCCGCCGGGCTCTCGACCTTTTGGCGTTACGCCCTGAGCCCATTTGCACCTTAGCAGAACGAATGCCCATTGCTTGACCGACCCGTGGAGGTGGCAAGCGAGCTCCTGTGGGGTATATACAACGCGCTAGGTAAGCTTGCGTCACTGACGGGCGTCGGAGGCGGTAAATTCTGTTTTATCGGTTGAGCACGCGAGCCAAGGCTCGACACGGCGAGGGCTTAGAAGCCAAAGATGGCGGTACCAGATTTCCAGAGCTTGATGCTTCCGGTTCTTAGCGCTGCAGCGGACGGCGAAACCCGTTTAAGCGATCTGGTGGAAAGACTGGCAGAAGAATTTCATATCACTGACAAGGAAAGGCGGCAGCTCCTACCCAGCGGGAGGCAGACAGTTCTGGCCAACAGGGCGGGATGGGCTAAAACCTATCTCTCCAAGGCCGGGCTCCTGAGGCCAACACGCCGCGGTTACTTCGAGACAACGGAGCGGGGGCGACAAATCTTAGCCAGCCGTCCCGAGCGCATTGACATTAAGCTCCTCTCGCAATTCCCTGAGTTCGAGGAATTTCGCCGCGCTCCCCGGGAAAGTACCGGCACGGCCGACACAGCGAGTGAAATTGTGGAGAGATCCGGGCAGACGCCGGACGAGCTGCTACGCGCGACTCACCAAGAGATCGAAAAAACCTTGCGGGTCGAACTGCTGGACAGGCTCCTGCAAACGTCACCGGCCTTTTTCGAGGCCACTATTGTGAATCTGATCGTGAGCATGGGTTACGGAGGCGCCCGCGAAGACGCTGGGCGGGCGATAGGTGGGAGCGGGGACAACGGGCTTGACGGCGTAATTGACCAGGACGCGCTTGGTCTAGACCGCGTATATGTCCAGGCTAAACGCTATAAGCCGGACAGCGGGGTTGGCGAATCAGAGATCCGGGGATTTGCCGGGAGCCTCGAAGGCGCCAAAGCAAACAAAGGAGTTTTTGTAACAACTTCGTACTTCACTCCTCAAGCCCGCGCGTTCGCAGAAAAGATAACCCGGAGAATCGTACTGATCGACGGTCAGCAGTTAGCGCAACTGATGATCAGGTACAATGTCGGAGTACGGATCGAAGGAACACTACACTTAAAAAAAGCTCGATGAGGATTTCTTTACTTCCGGGTGACGAGCTTCCACAGCGACGGCTCAAGAGCGCCATTGCACCGTCCCCGTCTGCCGCGCCCGCTCGATCATTGCGCGCCGGCCTGAAGCAGGATCGAGTTGGGTACCTGCGCCGCCGAGGTGGTGGGCACGTTGTTGGTGAAAGTCAGGTTGACGGGATAGGGCGGGATGTAACTATTCTGGCAGATCTGCGGACCGAAGAAATCGACCGTGTCTAGAAAATAATTCTGGTTATAAGTCAGATTTCCCACTGGGAGGCATCCGCCCATGTCGGAGCCGTAGGGGAGAACACCAGTGGTGGCACAGTAGGGGACGATCGAGGAGCCAGTTAGGCAAGGGCCAAAATCGACCGTACCGACCGGGTCGTTAAGCGACACGTTCTGGGTCATCGTGACGTACTGACTGCCGCCATCGGTATAATAGATGTTGCTCCCTGCGGCCGGCCGTTTGTTCTCAGCGACGTTGAGGGTGATCAAGAGACCGTTGGCAAAGCTCTGGCCCTGGGAGCCGTTGGTATAAATCGCGCCGCCGTCCCACAGCTGCTCCAGAAAGCTGTCGAATTTATTGCTGCTGATCACGTTGTTGCTGGCGATCGTCGGCGTGTTATAGGTACCCCACATGTTGGGGACCGCATGGGGCAACCCCGGAAAGCTTGGCTGGTCGAACAATCCCCAGCCCCAGCCGATGGAAATGGCGCTCCAGGGGGTATGGCTGATGGTGTTGTGGGTAATCACGGTGCCGGTCGTGAAGCCGACCAGAATTCCCGCGCTGTCATAGTAGTCGCGCCCGGTATATGAAATAACATTGTTCTTGACCACATTGCCGCTGGTAACCTGCGCGCTATTTGGCCGCATGTCTTGCGGTTCGAACCCTCCGATCTCGATCGCGGCCGAAGAAATGTCGCTGAAGATACTGTTTTGGACGGTGTTATTCTGACTGCCAGTGTCTAGATCCAGCGCGGCTGCGCCCAGATGAATGAATTTGTCGCTATTGAACGTAATGTTTTGCGCGTACTGCAGGGTTATGTTGCCAGGGGTCTTGTATACCGTCTGCTGATGGCCGATGACGTTGGCGGCGTAGTTGTTGCCCATCAGGATATTGCCGCTCTGATCGGCGACGTAGCCGTTGTCGGAGTTGGGTTCGAGCCAGGTGGCATAAGAAAATTGCAACCCCTGAAATGTGATGTTTGTCACCGGACTGTTTGCTGTTCCGATCACCTGAATCAGACTTTCCAACACCGGCAAAATCACGCTCTGAGGCGGCGTACTAGCGGTGTTGTAATAACTGAGCTGCTGGCTGTAGGGATCGAGGTACCACATGTTGGCCTGGGTCAGGAACTCAGGGGCATTTTCCAACCAGCTAAGCAGCTGAAAATTCCAGGGACTGGGGTATGTATTGGCATTGTCCCAACATGGATTTTGCATTTGCAGAAAGTTTCCGGTCATGCTTGCCACCGGACAGCGCATCATTTTCCACTGCGTCGCGGTTACCGCTTCGACCAATTCGGGATGGGTGAGGGATTGCGGTATTATCTGGGTATAACCGTTGGAGCCACGAATGTAATTTAAGTTGACCGCCTGGCCGTAATTGGAGCGGGCGCGGATGGCGCGCTGGCCGTTGACGTAAAGCTGTCGCGGCATTGTGCCCGCTGGCAAGCCTGAGACCGGGGCGGTGCAGATGTTGAGGGCCGAGCAGGTGAGGTTGGTCACAGGAACACCGCCGGAAATCACCACTGGCTGGCTATTGTTGGGCGCGGACTGATAAACCACTGGGGCCCGCGGAGAGCCGGAGTCCGACGGACCGAAGATTATCGGCGCGGTGAGCGCATAGGTCCCGCTCTCGATATTGACGTTGATCGTGCATTGGCCTCGCTGCGGGTTTTGCGCGACAGCCAGGCGGGCGCGATCCAGGGTTAGGAACGGCGCGCTTGCGCTGCCGTCGCCCGAGCTGTCATTGCCGCCGGTGGAAACCCAGTAGGTCAACGCGCAGGGCTGGGGATTGCTGGAACTCGATCCCGATGAGCCGCAGCCGGCGATCAACAATGAAAGCAACAGGCCGAAGCCTACCCATCTTAGCAAAGCTTGCTCGAGCATCAGTCATTTCCACGCTCGCGGTGGGTTGATTGCGCCTCTGGTCTGACGGCGTGCTCCAGGTGATAGACGGCGCGTCCCGTGCGAGCCAGCCTATCTATAAGTTATTTTTCAGCTCCGGGGCAAACGTTTTAGCTTTATTTAAATGAATAGAGTCAAAGTTGGCGAAAATTACTTTGTAGTGAAATACGTCAAGTGACGGCATCGTGAACAAAACCAGCGGAGCCGATGCTGGAGCATCCCGGCGAGATCCTCGACAAGCCTATCAGCATCTCGGAAGTACGGGAGCAGCCGCGGCACGGGCAGGCCGCGAGGATCGCCCAAGGATTTGTAATCTCCATCAGGGCCAGGGGTGTCAAAGTCTCACCCCGGCAAAAGGCCAGATATCTGTGAGCAACCGGTTCTCAGCATCACCAAACAGCCTTGCGCCGAGGTTGGGTCTATATCTGCCTCAACGAGCAGGTCTTGGTCTCACTGGACGCGCGGCGCAAGATCTGGCAGTGGCGCATGCAGCATATCGCGAGCGGCCGTACTCGCGTCTCGGCTATCTTACGCCCGGTGTGTTCGCGCCATTAACAAGGAGCTAGTTCGCCGCGCGCACCGCTGGGCCGGCAGGCCAGGAGCTTAGCTGGCCGGCGGCGCGGTGCAGTGCGAGCTCTGGCCTCGGATGCAAAACTTGGTCGTTTTTCGACCGCCCTCGGATCATGAAGGGCGGCCTGAAAAACTCGGCGAAGAAAAACGAACCAAAACCTAGGCCGACACTAAGTTACGAATGGGATACCGAAAGGGGTAAGGCCAACCGCATGGAAAGTCGGTTTCTTTATGGTCCCTTATGGACTCGGCAGGCTGTCCCAAGTTTTGTTTAGCGGCGAGCCGGGTACTTTGACACTTTCCCAGAATTCGCAGACTTTTGATAATGACGGAGTGAGCTGGCCTTCGACGGCCGCCGCAAGTTGATCGCGGCCACGCAAAGTCCCGCAGGGGCAAGCCAAAATAACCTGCTACCCGCAAAGTTGGAGAAACCATGGCTGTCAGGATAACCGCAATATTGTCGATGGCGACGCGCCAGCTTGTGACCGAACTCCTGGCTGGATATCGAACGGCGACCGGCTGCACGGTTTCGATCGAAGCAGTAGGGGGCGTCGATGCGGCCAGGCGCGTTCGGGCAGGAGAAGTCTTTGATCTTGTTATCCTCGCCGACGATGCGATTGGAACGCTGGAAGCCGAGGGACATCTTGTCGCTGGAAGCCGGGTTCCGTTCGCGCGCTCCCCAATGGCGATGGCGGTGCGCGCCGGCGAGCCGCGGCCCAATATCGGCAGCGAGGAGGCGGTCAGGGTCGCTCTGATGAATGCGCGTTCTATCGGCTATTCGACCGGCCCAAGCGGCACGCAGCTCCTAGCGGTTCTGAAATCGTGGGGATTCGATACCGCCGCCCAGCCTGGACGCCTTGTGCAAGCAAAGCCGGGCATTCCGGTTGCCACCCTGTTGGCGGGCGGCGAGGCAGCGATCGGCATCCAGCAACTAAGCGAATTTCTGGGTCAGCCTGGGATCGACATCGTCGGCATCCTGCCGCCGCCCATCCAGTCCGTGACTACCTTTTCGATCGGGATAGGGGCGCTCGCGACCCAGGTAGACGAGGCGCGGGCGGTGGTAGCTTATTTGAACGCTTCAGAGGCCATCCCGATCAAACGTCGCTTTGGGATGGAGCCCGCGTAAGGCGAAGCTGGCTTGGCCGCGTATGGTCTCGGTGAGCTAGGCGCGATCTGAGCGATGGCGGCGTTAGAAATTCAACAAAGCCAAGCTCGCTGGGAGCTATCCATGGGGCTCGAATGAGATCTGCTATGTCGAGGAGGGGCACGCCGCGCTCATTGCTCGAGCGCGCGCCGGAAGAATTCTCCGAACTACTTCGGCCGCCCTCGGCTGAGGTGCGGCTAGAAAACAGGGTGATAAGTAATAGACCCTCTTACGAGCCGCAAAGATAAAGCGCGAACCCGCCTATCCCCACTCCTTTGCGGTGGTTTTGGGAAACTAGCGTTACTGCGCTTAATTGCGGTATGAGTCTGGCAGGGGCGAGGTTTCTAAACGGGAATCCGTGAAGACTTTATGGTGCTCTTTGGCGGTCCGTCCCCCTGGGGTTGGCAGGTAGACGGCCATGATGCGGTCATTAACCATATGGTGGTGAGTGACCAGATGGTGATAGCCTCTGATTTCCTTAACTCCGAAGCGGCTGCGCGCCCTGTTCTTCATCTCCAAAATTTAGCAGGTGCCCTTCAAATAGGACTCAGGAAGTGGACTGGACTGACCGGTACAGCTTGAGAGAACGACCGACGAGCCAGTGGCGACAATTTCCAAATAGGAGAAGCCGATGGAGACCGAAATCAATCCAAGTGCGGTCAATGCCCATTTGCGTGAGCGGCCCGCCGACCACTATGTGACCGTTGACGGTTGCGCGATACGCTACTTCGAGCGTGGTCGCGGCGCCCCGGTGCTTTTCATGCACGGCGCCTCGCTGGGTTCCTCGTCGGACGTCTTCCTGCGCAACCTCGACGCCTTCGCGGCGGCCGGTATGCGCGCCATTGCCTTCGATTTTCCCGGCTTCGGCCTGAGCACAGCGCCGGCGGTCCAGTCCTACGCGCAACAACGCGATTCGGTACCGAAATTGATCGACGCCCTCGAGCTGGGACGCGTCGCCCTGGTGGCGCATTCGCGCTCGGGCGCGACCGCGGTGCAGCTCGCTCTGCGCGAGCCTCAGCGCTACTCCTGCATCGTGATCCTGGGCACCGGAGCGCTTTTGCCCGCGCTGCCCGGCGACGTCGAAGGGCGCTACGACGCGGTGGCGCGGCGCGTGGATCGGCAGATGGCGGAGGCAGAACCGACCCTGGCCGAAACTCGCAAGATGATGGAAGCCGATATCTTCCATACCGAACTGATAACTGCGGCCGAAGTCGCCCTGCGCAACAGCCGCAGCACCGGCCGGGCCTTCGCCTATCACGTCGCGCGCATGAGCGCAGGCGAGGGCGGAGTTAGTGCCGAACAAATTCCGCTGTGGCAGCGGATGCTGGAGCTCAAGCTGCCGCTTTTGCTGATCTACGGAAAGAACGATCGCGCTCACGCCCTGGAGCGCGCTCTGATGCTCAAAGAGCTCCATCCCGCGCTCAATCTTCACTTGGTGGACAACTGCAAGCACATGGTCCACTGGGACGCCCAGGCCGAAGTCGAGCGTCTGGCGATCCCGTTCATCCGCGAGCATCAGAAGTGAGAAGGAGCCGGGGTGGCCCCGGCGAATGCACCCGTGCAGCGTCTCCACCCCGGCGGTCGTTCAGGGCGAAGTGATTACGGGAGACTGCGCTATTAACGGAGGGCTCGGTCATGACGGACACAGCGGCCCATCGGATAGACGTGCATTTTCACTTCTTGCCTCAGCGCTACATGCGCGAAGAGCACGAGCGTATCACCAATTACAGCCATAACATCGGCGGTGCTGCGCTCTTGCAGTGGACGCCCGAGCGCGCGCTGGAGGAGATGGATCGCTACGGAATCGCCGCCGCGATAGGCTCGGTCTCCACGCCCGGGGTGTGGTTCGGCGATATTGTCGCGGCGCGCCGTCTGGCGCGCGAATGGAACGAGCAGGCGGCGGCGATGGTGCGCGATTATCCGGGTCGCTTCGGCTTCTTTGCGGTGGTCGCGCCGCCCGATGTCGAGGGCGCTCTCAGGGAGATCGAATATGCCCTCGATACGCTCAAGGCCGATGGCATCGGCCTGCTTTCCAATTACGACGGCAAGATGCTGGGCGACCCCGCCTTCGAGCCGGTCTTTGAGGAGCTCAACCGGCGCAAGGCCCTGGTCTATGTCCATCCCACGGTGCAGGCTTGCACCGCCAATTTGATTGCGGGCCTGCTGCCGCAGACCATCGAATTTCCCCTGGACACCACGCGTACCATCACCAGCCTGCTTTTCACCGGCACGCTGACGCGCCATCCCGAGGTGCGCTTCATTTTCTCCCATGGTGGCGGCACGGT
The DNA here is from genome assembly GCA_035294265.1 of Candidatus Binataceae bacterium. NCBI lineage: Bacteria > Candidatus Binatota > Binatia (SeqCode) > Binatales (SeqCode) > Binataceae (SeqCode) > Binataceae bacterium (SeqCode). Next base: position 62,448 of record DATGLK010000102.1, on the reverse strand, counting down.
GCCCTTTCTGTCCGAGCGTATTTGCAATATCGATCGATTGCCGCAGGCCGCCCAGCGCAACCCCCGGGGCAGCAACTTCGAACTCAAGAAACTGTACTACGATTGCGCCAACGCAGTGAGCGCGCCGGCTCTGGCCGCCTTGCTCGCCTTCGTTCCCCGCTCCCACATCCTCTTTGGCAGCGATTATCCCTTTGTGAGCGCGGCCCATTCGGTGGAGGGATTGGCACGCTACGAACTTGACGCCGCCAGCCGTACCGCGATCGAACGCGGCAACGCCCTGGCCCTCTTCCCACGGCTTGGGACCTGAAGGCGATGGAATTCGGCATCACGTTGGATAATTTGGAGCTCGCGCAGGTGCTCGAAACAGCGCGAATGGCCGAGGACGTGGGCTTCGACCTGATCCTGTTCGCCGACCATTTCGTGCACGAAGGCGCTGGCGGCCAGGGCATCAATCCGCGCCGCTATAACTACGATCCGATGCTCCTGGCAGCGACGGTCGCGCACGCCACCCGGCGCCTTCGCATCGGCCATCTCGTCCTGTGCAATCTCTTTCGCCATCCCGCGTTGGTGGCGCGCAGCCTGGCCACGCTCGATCAGATTAGCGGCGGCAGGGCGGTGGCTGGGCTGGGCACGGGCTGGATGGAAAGCGAATTCCGCATGATCGGTATCCCCTTCCCGCCGATCGACGAGCGGCTGGCGATGCTGGACGAAGCGCTGACCGCCATCCGCGGATTGTGGACCCAGGAGCGCACCAGCTTGGCGGGCCGCTTTTATACTTTGCGCGACGCGGTCTTGTTTCCCAAGCCGCTGTCCCAGCCCCATCCGCCGATAATCGTCGGCGGCAGCGGCCGCGGCCTGCTGAGAACTGCGGCCAAGCACGCCGACTGGGTCAACATCATCCTGGAGTTGGGCAGTGTGGGCCGTTTCACCCCGCAAGAAGTGCGTCGGGCCACCGACGGTTCGATGCGGGCCAAGATCGAATTCGTACGCCAGGAGGTGCGGCGCCTGGGACGCGCGCCCGACGCGGTTAGGTTCAGCAATGTCATCTTCAACTGGAAGCTTACCGACTCGCAGGCCGAGACCCGCCAGGCGCTAATAACGATGGCCGGCGGTCTGGGGATGGATCCTGAGGCGGTCCGCTACGCGCCTACCAATCTGATCGGCACGGTGGAGGAGTCGATCGCCGAGCTCAAGCGGCGCGTCGAAATCTGGGGCGTGACCCAGATCGTCTTTCCCGGCGGCTTTCGCGGCCCGGTCATTCCCGAGCATTTTCGCAAGCTCTATGAGCAGGTGCTCGCGCACGTCTAAAGCTTCGAGGGCGTTGCGCGATCAACAAGGTTAGGCTCCTTGACATCGATTGGTGGGCGCAATGCTTCTCCGATTTGGTGGGGTTGATGACGTTTGACGAGAGGGTCAACGCAACCACGATGCACGCTAGCCCCGCCGAGGATTGATTAATCGATCGCGCCCGTCAGCGGGGCGACTACGACCAGAAGCGTCCAGCTGCACCATCTCTGGGCCGCCCCGATAAACTACCAGCGCATTGAATCGCGATCTCCGCGCTCTCCATCAAGGCGCAGAAACGGGTCGCGGTGTCCAGCGCTTCGAAGTCAGCGGCCGCCGCGCCGCGCAAACCCTTTGGCAACGGCGTGTCCTTACAGGACCAACGCTCGGGTCTCGACCACTCGTTGCGCACGAGAGTCTTCATGACCGCGTGATCGCTGACCCTTGCTCCGGTGTGGAAGCACGTAGATGCCGCGCCCGGGCGCTGGCGCCCTAGGATGCATCATGGCGATCGGAGGGCTTTGACGGTGCGCCTGCGCGGCACGGCAACGCTCCGCCAAAGCTAGCTTTAGAGACGCATTCTTGCTATGACTGTGCCGAAAGAAAAGTGCCAAAACAGTAGTTTCGGCTAAATTACTATTGTTTTAGGCATTTGATCGTAAAAAGGCTGAAGGAGATAATATGAGACTTGTTTCGATGGCAGCGGCATGTTTGGGCATTGCTGTGGCGTTAGCTGGATGCGGGAGCTCCAGCAGTAGCAAACCGGCTCCTCTTCCCGAGGGTTTCGTCATGTTCGTCGCCAATTCCGGCAACAACAGCGTCACCGCTTACAACACCTCTGTGGCTCAGCAAGCGGCGGCACCCGGTGGCTACGACGTGACCCCCTTAGCTACCCTGTCCAATCCTTACGGTGAGACCTTTTTGGATCCTCCCGGGCAGGCGGTGCTTTCCAGCGCTGGCAATTTGTGGGTGGCCAATTCCGGTGGCAACTCGGTGATCGAGATTTCCAGTACCGGCTTGGCGCAAAGCGGCGAGATCGCGCCTTCGCTGACGATTGCGAATCCGGCGGGACAGAAATATCTGCTCGGTCCCCATGGCGTGGCTCTGGATGGAAAGGGCGACCTGTGGGTCTCCAATGACGTCAGTAACACCTTGGTCGAGTACACAGCGCAGCAGCTCACCTCCAACCCCACCGAGCAGCCTTTTACCTTCCCCCCGGCGGTAATCATCTCCAACCCGGCTGGAAGCCAGGCCATGGCCGGCCCGGCTACGATCGAATTCGATGCCGAAGGTGACTTGTGGGTGGCCAACGTGGCCAACGATACCGTAGTCGAATACAGCGCAAGCCAACTCACAAGCAGTGGCAGCCCGACCCCGGCCACGACCATCGCTAATCCCACCACGCAGCCGCCGACTAATTACCTGTTCGTGCCGCACGGCTTGGCTTTCGATAGCGCTGGCGATCTGTTTGTGGTCAACTTGGCGCAGAGTGGGTTCCCACTGGTGCGCTACAGCGCCGCGCAATTGGCCGGTGGTGGCACTATCACCCAGGCACCCAGCGCGACCTATACGGGTACGGCCTTCAATGTTCCCGCCTATGCCGAGTTCGACAGCGCGGGCGATCTCTGGGTGAGCAACACCGCAGGAGCGTCTGCGCCCGGAAATCTGGTGGAATTTTCGGCCGCCAGCTTGGCTAGCAGCGGCAGCCCGACCCCGCAAACCATCATCACCAGCCCGGCCACCGGCACCCAATATCTTTATCAGGCCTTCGGCTTGGCTTTCGACAGCGTGGGCAACCTGATCGTCACCAATCGTGGCTACGATTTCCCCGTGATCAAGTTCTTGGCCTCCCAGATCGCGTCCACCGGCAGTCCCGAGCCTGCAGTAGTGCTGAATAATCCGAGCGCGTCAATCCCAGCGATCTATAATCCCAGCGGCTTGGCCCTGGATGCCAACAACGATCTTTGGATCGCCAACAATCCGCGCGCTGCCGAGGAGGGGAATATTGTCAAGATCGATGCCAGCAGCATCGTCAACAACAACTTCAACGTGAAGCCGGCCCTGATCATACAGGACCCAACCGGCGAAACTCTCAAGCGTCCCGACGACATCCAGTTCGACAGCAGCGGCAACCTGTGGGCAGCCAGTAGTTTTGTCGTCTCTGGGCCCTCGGGCGACGAGGCCAACAGCAAGCTGCTGATGTATCCTGCCGCCAGTCTGACCGGGGGCAGCCCAACCCCTAGCGTCGAGATTGTTCCGCCGACGGGGGTGCTATTCCACTTCCACCGGTTGCATTTCGATACTGAGGGCAATCTGTGGGTGGCCGGCCATGCGACTATATCAGAGAATATGGTCGTCACGCCGCCCATACCGGTAGTGTTGGAATATACCAAGGCACAGCTCGCCAGTTCGGGGGCGCCTAGCCCAGCGATCACCATCAGCGGCTATGGAACTCACTACTACTTCGAGGATCCGGTCGGCTTGGGCTTCGAGCCGGACGGCGACCTGTGGGTGACCAGCGCATACTCTCCGGGCGTTCTCAATAATGCCCTGGCGGTCGAATACGAGGGCAGTGACCTGAGCAGCAGCTCGACTCCGATCGCGGCTATCAGCGGGCCCGCGACCACGGCTACCGCGTCCGCGTTCGACAGCGACGGCAACCTGTTCATCGCGACGGTTGGCAAGGTTTACGAATACACGGCGTCGACCCTGGACTCGGTGGACAAGGGTGGCGCCATTCCCGATGCCCAGGGCGTGATCTCCGGGCCGCTGTCGGGCCTGGATTATACCTCCGCTTTGGCGATCGAGAAGTAGGTGTCCGGGCACCTGCCCGCACCGTAAGCAGCGGGGCTGGCGGATCACTCCGCCAGCCCCGTTGCTTTATCGATTTTGCGATTGGGCAGTGCCACCTGGGGAGGCATAAAACCCAAGCTGACACTGCTTGCCGAGCACTCTCCAGTAACTGGAAGCGAAAAGCCGCAGCGCGAAGCGAAACTTGTCGGCGGCACGGGAATTGACTAACTTGGCGGTCATATCTTACTGCGCCGAAAAGCCAGCATGGCGTTTTGTTAAGCTTGGGGTACCATCGCACACTTTAGACCCAGCTGCGAGGTAAGCTATGGACACGGTCACAACTCAGCCCTCGGTAGGGTTCGTCGGCGTTATCCACGAAGGCGTGCCTTGCAAGGTTAAAAATCTGGAGGCCTGCGTCAAATTCTATCAACAACTGCTCGGGCTTCGGCTGTTACCGCGCCCCAAAGCGCTGGACGATATCGGTCCGGGGGCTTGGCTAAGCGACGCCGAAAACCGGATCCAGGTCCACCTCATCGCCAAGGACGATGAGTATTCGCCGGGCCCCGATGCCCGCATGGCGCCGGCCGGGCGACATACTGCCTGGATGGTCCAGGATATCGATGTCTTGCGCGCCCGTCTGCGCGCCGTGGGTATCCACTTCGAGGAGGTTTCCAACCTGGTCGGTGCGCCGCAGGTCTTTGTCCAGGACCCCGAGGGGCACACCTGGGAGTTCCAAGGGGCGGGGAAATAGCGCCATTTCGACCTCACGCGGCAAACGCGCCATCGTAATCGGCGGCTCGCTCGGCGGCCTATTCGCCGGCTGCTTCCTGCACCGGGCCGGATGGCAGGTGAGCATTTTTGAGCGCTCGCGCGAGAACTTGGCCTCGCGCGGCGCTGGCTTGGGCATTACCAAGGAACTGGCCGAAGCCCTGGGCCGCGCCCAGGCGCGCTTGGAACCATCGCTCGCGGTAGCGATTAACAGCTCGGTCTGGCTAGATGGCGAGGGGCGTGTCGTCTGGGAGCATCGCCGGAGCAGCACCGCCAGCGCTTGGTCGCGAATTTATCTACCGCTGCGCGCCGCGGTTTCCCCCGACATCTACCATCCCGCTACTTCGCTTCTCCGCGTTGAGCAGACGGCTGGCGGGGTGGTCGCGGTCTTCGCCGACGGTAGCCGGGCGACAGCCGATCTGCTAATCGCCGCCGACGGCAATCAGTCGACCGTTCGCAGGCAGTACATGCCCGAAGTCCAACCCTGCTACGCGGGTTACGTGGCCTGGCGCGGCACCATGGAAGAGGGTGATATCCCGGCAATTTTGCAGCGTCAATTCTTTGACAAGCTTACCTTTTCGTTTCCCCCGGGCGAGATGGCCCTGGCAATGCCGGTGCCGGGGGCGGGCGACGACATGCGTCCCGGCCATCGGCGCTACTATTTTATCTGGTATCGGCCGACGCCTTGGGAGCGGGTCAAGGAGTTATGTACCGCGACCAACGGCGAGTATTACGGCATGTCGATTCCGCCGCCCCTGATTCGTCCCGAGTTCGTGGCCGAGGTAAAGCAAAACGCCCGAGCCCTCTTCGCCCCGGCTCTTGCCACCGTGATTGAGCGCACCGCGCAACCCTTCCTTCAGCCCATAACCGACATGGTGGCGCCGCGGCTGGTGATGGGGCGGGTGGCATTAGTGGGCGATGCGGGATCCGTGGCGCGCCCCCATGTCGCCGCCGGCGCGACCAAGGCGGCGCTGGATGCAGCCTGCCTGGTCGATGCGCTGAGCAGTCGCGACGATATCGACGCCGCGCTGGCCGATTACGAGCGCGGGCAGCACGAATTCGGAGAAAAGATGGTTGCGCACGGACGCTATCTGGGCGCCTACCTGGAAGGTCAGCTCAAGCCGCCGGCGATGCGTGGCGCGGGCCAGCGCGAGCGCGACCCGATACGCCTGATCAGCGATTACGGCGCGCCCCATCTCGTGCATAACCTGGAGATGAAACAACTGGAGCAGATGGCGCGCCAGTCGGGACTGGGGGTTGCCTAGCAGCCGTATCGTTCGCAAAAGCGCCGGCTCAAAGGAGCGCAACATGGCCAACCCGCGACCAGGCCATATGCACCTGGGGGTTTTTTTCAACCACACCGGCCATCACATAGCCTCTTGGCGCCATCCGGGGGCGCAGGCGGATGCCGCGATTAACATCGAGCATTACGTCGAAATCACTCAGCGCGCGGAACGCGCCGGCCTGGACTTCATCTTTTTTGCCGACTCTGCGGCGGTGCGCGAAGCGCGTCCGGAAAGCCTGAGCCGCTCGGCGCAATACACCGCTTACTTCGAGCCGATCACCCTGCTTTCGGCGCTGGCGATGGTCACTCAGCGTATCGGCCTGGTCGCCACGGCAACCACTAGCTACAACGAGCCCTACAATGTTGCACGCAAATTCGCCTCGCTCGACCATATCAGCCACGGTCGAGCGGGTTGGAACGTGGTTACCTCGGGCAATGTGGCCGAGGCTTATAACTTCGGCCGGGAGCAGCATTTCGAGCACGAAGAGCGCTACGCGCGGGCGCGCGAGTTCGTTGCGGTGGTCAAAGGACTATGGGATAGCTGGGATGACGATGCCTTTATCCGGGACAAAGAAAGCGGGCGTTTTTTCGATCCGGCCAAGCTTCATTTGCTTAACCATCGCGGCAAGTTTTTCACCGTGCGCGGACCGCTGAACGTACCCCGGCCACCTCAGGGCTATCCCGTAATCTTTCAGGCTGGCACATCCGAGAGCGGACGCGAGTTGTGCGCGGCCGTGGGCGAAGGCGTGTTTACCTCTGAGCTGACGCTGGCGGGTCAACTCGAACATTACCATGACGTCAAGCGGCGGATGGCGCGCTACGGCCGCCGCCCCGAGCAAATGCTGATCCTCCCTGGCCTTACTGCTGTGGTTGGAAGTAGTACGAGCGAAGCGCGCGAAAAATTTGACTATCTCCAGTCGCTTATCCATCCGGTGGTCGGACGTGACTATCTGGGAATGCTGCTGGGTGACGTGGATTTGTCGAATTATTCACCGGACGACCAGATCCCGGAAATTCCGTCTTCGACGATTGCAGGCCAAGGCACGCTGAAAAATATAATTGCGATGGCGCGCAGTGAGAAATTGACTATCCGCCAAGTCTACGAGCGGTTGGCCGGAAGCCGCGGCAAACTGACTTTGGTCGGATCTGTAACCGAAGTCGCCGATACAATGCAGGAATGGTTTACGGCTAATGCCTGCGACGGCTTTATTTTGCAGCCCTCCTATCTGCCCGGGGAGCTGAACGAGATCTGCGAACTGCTGCTTCCTGAATTGCAATCGCGCGGCCTGGTGAGGGTTGGTTATACAGGTCGGACCTTGCGCGAGCATATGGGATTGCAACGTGCGCCAAGTTGCTATGCTGATTGTGACAGGGGCGAGCACGGCTCCGAATAAGGTGCGCGTGCCTTTTGGCGCGTGTCTTTCCTGGCGGGATGTGAAAGTGGCTTGCAAAACCCGTTCACCGTTTTGTCTGACGAGCTGGTCCCCTGCGGGGACGGCGCTGCTTGACGCTGACGCACAGGCTGGCCTAAGTTGTCCAACGACCGCGCGGAAAGCGCTAGCTTTCAGGAGGGGACCAATGCGACGCGTGGGTGAAAACTCTTACACTGAAATATATTTCACCGGGTGCAATCCGAGCTTTGTCGTCACCAGCGAGGGCGTGGTGATGATCGACTCGCCGTTCCTACCGATCGACTCGCTGAAGTGGCGTGAGCGTATCGCAGAATTCGGCAAGCCGAAATATCTGATCAACACCGAGCCTCACATCGACCACATCTCGGGCAATCAGTATTTTCCCGGCGTCGAGGTTATCGGACAAGTGGGCATCAAGGAGCGCTATTACACCGACCTCAACCGTATCCCCTTGGCGGAGCAAGTCGAGCGCGCAAAAAGGGATCATCCCGACAGCGTCTTTTTACTCGGCCATCCGGATTACCCGCCCAATCCGCCGACTCGTATCTTCAGCGAGAGCTTCACGCTGCAGGTCGGCAAGCACACATTCCAATGCCATCACATCCCTGGTCATACCAAGCCACAAACGGCGATCTTCTGTCCCGAGGAAGGGGTCTTGTTTACCGGCGACAATATCTTCCAAGGCACCAAGTCCTGGATTCAAGAAGGTGATCCCTGGGAATGGCTGCAAGCGTTGGAACGAATCGCAGGCTTCGATTGCGACAATATCATTCCCGGTCACGGCGAGCCGTGCGGGCGCGAGTATCTCACCAAGCAGGCGGAGGTGCTGCACAACTGGATCGGCCTGGTCGAGGGCTTCATAGACAAGGGAATGACCGAGGAGGAAGCGTTGCGCCAGCCAATCGAGGTTAAGAAGCTCGACCCGTATCCGATCGGGCAGGGGTTGATGGAGTTCGACGAGATGGTCAACCGGCTCAACGTGAGCAACATCTACAAGCTGGCTACGGCTCGCCGGCAGGCCAAGTCATAAGGAGCCGGCTTCGGCTGATTCTCACCGCGACGAAAAATCTAGGGGGGATAGGAAATGGCCGAAACCTTGCTTGAAATGGTGGTCGAGCGTGACATCGAGATTACGATGCGCGACGGGGCGCGCCTGCGCGCTAACCGCTTTCGACCCTCAACCGAAGGACGCTACCCGACGATTTTAACCCTGGGGCCTTACGGCAAGGATGTACACCTGAGCAGCTTCATGCCCTCGGTGTGGGAGGGGTTGCAGCGCGATGCGCCGGAGATCTTCGAGAATTCCTCGGGCAAGTACATGAGTTTCGAGCGGCCCGACCCCGAGCGTTGGGTGCCACATGGCTACGTGGTCATCCATGTTGATTCGCGCGGCGCTGGTAAGAGCCCGGGCAAGCTCGACGCCAATTCGCCGGCCGAGTACGACGATCTGTACGATGCAATCGAATGGGCTGGCGTGCAAGATGTCAGCAACGGCAAGGTCGGGATGCTCGGCATCTCCTACTATGCGGCCAGCCAATGGAACGTAGCCGCCCTGCGCCCGCCGCACCTGGCCGCGATTCTGCCCTGGCAAGGGACGTGGGACTTTTACCGTGGTCGCACTCGTCAAGGTGGCATCTTCAACAACGGCTTCGTCGAGTCATGGCTGGCGCGCAGCGTATACGGCGACCAGTACGGCAATCCCGACTGCCGGCTTATCGACCTCTACACCGGGCAGCCCAACAGCGCGGTGGTCAAGCTTTCAGCCGAGGAATTACGCGCCAACCGGGTCGATTACATCGCCAATATTCTGGCCCATCCGCTGCTGGACGATTGGTATGCCCAACGCATTCCCAAGCTGGAACGGATCGAGATTCCGGCGCTAATCGTTGCCAACTGGGGTGGCCTCGGGCTGCATCTGAGCGGTACCGTGGACGGCTTCAATCGCATCAATTCGCTGGAGAAGTGGCTTAAGATTCAATCCCACTCCTACTTCATGACATTTTTTATACCTCAAAGTTTTGAGTTGCAGCGCCGTTTCTTCGACCGCTATCTAAAAGGTCTCGACAATGGCTGGGAACGCGAGCCGCGCGTCGAGGTGACGGTGCGTGGACCGGGCGATACCGTGCACCGCACCATCATCGACGAACAATGGCCCCTTTCCAACACCCGTTGGACGCGTTTTTATTTGGATGCGGCCGATCGTTCGTTGAAGATGCGCCGCCCCGGCGCGCGTGCTTCGGTCACCTATGCGGCGCTCAGCGAAGGGGTGGCCTTTACGACGGCACCCTTGGAGCACGAGCTCGAGTTCGCCGGCCCCATCAAGGCGCAGCTCCAAGTTTCTTGCGATCGCCCCGACATGGACATGTTCGCGACCCTGTGCGCGTTCGGGCCCGATGGCAAGGAAATGACCTTCGCGGCTTCCACCGAACCCCGCACCCCGGTATCCCAAGGCTGGTTGCGTGTCACGCAACGCAAAGTCGACCCGTGGCGCTCTACCGAGTATCAACCGTTCCATCCATTCGACGAATACGCGCCTCTCGAACCCGGCAAGGTGTACCAGATCGAGGTCGAGATTTGGGCCGCCAGCCTTTATCTGCCGGTCGGGTCCAGGATCACGCTGGTACTGCAGGGTAAGGACTTCGAGCGCGACGGAATTCACGGTCCGGGTTCCGGCTCGGGCACTTTTCTGCACAACCATCCGCAAGATCGTGATCCCGCGCGGTTTTCGGGTAACCACACGATTTATACCGGCGGCCCACGCGACAGCTACTTGTTGCTACCCGTGATTGCTCCGGCCTGAGGGCTCCGCTGAGGAGTGCGACCGACGCTCTGGTCTTTCGTCCTGCGCTTGCCCCGCACTACCAGCCTTCGCGAATCGTCTGGCCCATCCGATACTGCCCATCGCCGGCAGCGTTGCGCCATTGCATTCCAATATGCGCGGTTAAGGCGTGAAGGTCGCGGAAGGAGCGCTGCACCGGATTGTCTTCGTCGATCCCGTGCGCACCGCTCATGGAATTAATTAGGTCGACGGCACGCAGGCAAAGCTGGCCGGCATAAGCCAAATCGCGCCGATTGAGCGCGCGCATTGCGGGGTTGATCGGCTGCCCGCGTCGCGCGGTATCGTTGAGATCGCGGGCGTCGCGCAGCAAGAGCCAGCTCGCGCATTCGATCATCACAGCCGCTTCTGCCACCTGCAACTGGTTGAGTTCGTTATCGGCGATGCGCGGGCGACCGACCCGTTGCGGCTGATTCTTGGCGCGCTCGCAGAAAGCCTCCAGCGCGCCCTGCGCGATCCCCGGCGCGGGAGCCGCGAGGTTGTAGCCAAAACAGCCCGAAAGCGGCAAGCGAAAGATATGGCAGCGGTTGGCCGCAGTTCCCGGGCCGCTGCCCTCGTAGAAAGCGCGCGCCGGGACCAGCCGATGCGCGGGCACCCAAGCGCCTTCGACCACCACGTCATTGCTGCCGGTGGCGCGTAGGCCCGCCGCATGCCAGGTGTCAAGCACGCGAAAATCGCCTAACGGCACCAGACACCAATGCAATTCAGGCTGGCCGCCAGGGCATGCGATTGGCAATCCTCCCAGGATTACCCATTGCGCAAAGTCCACCCCGCTGGAAAATTTCCACTGTCCCCACAGTTTTACACCGCCGCCGGCTGGCTCGACGCGGACTTGCTCGGGAGCAAAAGAACTGCCCAGCAAAGTTTCCGGTCCCGCACTCCAAACGTCTTCTTGGGCGGCGAGCGGAAACATGCCCGCAATCCAACTGTGGCAGGCCGTGATCGAAAATACCCAGGAGCTGGAGCCACAGGCGCGCGCCAATTCGGTGCCGATACGTACCTGGCTGGTACCATAATCCAACTCGTAACCGCCGTAGCGAGAGGGCTGAAGCGTTTTGAAGAAATCGGCTTGAGCGAATTCCGTCATGGTCTCGGCCGGCAGCCGGCGCATCCGTTCGGCTGCTCCGGCACGCTCTCGCAATCGCGGATACATTGAGCGCGCGCGCTGGACCAGCTCCTCCAGCAAATGGTCTTTGGCGCCTTCGCTGCTCTGTGCCTGCGCCTCGGATGCGGTCGCGATTGAATCAGCCATCGTCGCTCGCACCTCCTGTGAAAGGGCCCGAACCCCGCCCTTCGCCTCCACTCCCCTTTGGCCAAGCGATAGCAAATCCGTTGCCGACAAACCAGCGAGAATAAAGGAGGGTTATCGCCGCCAATGTTTGGATTCCTCGACAATAGAGTTTTGCGGTCAATCGCGATAACATGCCGGCGGGGTCGGCAGCTCTTGCCCAAGGTGAGCTAAATGATCATCGACGTTCATGCCCATTACCATCCCGACGCCTACATCGAGTTTATCAGCGGCGGCAAGGGCCAGGGCGGCGCTTTTTTGCGCAATCTGTCCGGCAGTGGCAATCGGCCCGGCCAGCTCGAAGCCCGGCTTGCGGCCATGGATCGGGCTGGGGTTCAGATGCAAGTGCTTTCCGCGGGCGCTAGCAGTCCCTATAGCGACAAGCGCGAACAGGCATGCGCGGCGGCGCGGCTGGTCAACGATGAATACGCAGAACTCAGCCAGCGCTATCCCCAGCGCTTCAGCGCATACGCTGCCCTGCCTCTGCCCCATCTCGACGATTCGCTGCGTGAGTTGGAGCGCGCGCTGGACCAATTAGGGATGGTCGGCGCATACGTGACCGCATCGGTGCTCAACCAGTCGGTCGCCGCCCCCCACTTCGTTCCGCTGTGGGAGGAACTCAATCGGCGCGGCTTGCCGCTATTCGTCCACCCCGCGGGCAACAGTCTGTGCGCGCCGCTGATTGTCGAACATGGCCTGACCTGGGCCATTGGCGCGCCCATGGAAGACACCGTCATTACCGCGCAACTCATTGTGTATCAGATTCCGCTGCGCTACCCGCGGGTGAAGATAATCGCGTCGCATCTGGGCGGGGCGCTACCGATGGTTCTGGGCCGCATGGATCATACGCGGCCTACTTACGGCACGCGCTTCCAGCTTACCGAAGCGCCCAGTGTGACCGCTCGTCGCATGTGGTACGATACGGTTGCCCATAATTCTCTGCCCGCGCTGCGTTGCGCGCGCGAAATGTTCGGCGCTGCGCGTTTGGTTTTTGGCAGCGATTATCCGCTTCATCAGCAAGATGACCATTACCGGACATCCGTAAATCTTATTCGGGAAGCCGACCTTTCGCCGGGCGAAGCGACCCAGATTCTGGAAACCAACGCGAGGGCGCTTTTCCCAACTTTGATGAGCCATGCCAATGAGAGCATGCGGGATGTAGTCGCCAAAGCATAGAAACCACAGGCACAGGTATTGAGAGCTCGTGGAAGCGAGCCGCCGTGGCGAGCACGAGCTTGAGCTCAAACTTCGGTGGCAGCTGCCACGGCCTCGGGGCGCGGTACCACGTCGCGACCTTCGGCCGGACGCACCAGCCAAAGCATCAGAGCTGCAGCAAGACACAGCACCAGCGCAACGCCAAAAGCGGGAGCATAGCTGCCGGTACGATCATAGATATGACCTGCCATGACTGGTCCCATCGCCGTGCCAAAGGTCGCGATGAACAAGACCAGCCCGCTGAGCGTACCCAGACGGCGCAGGCCCAAAGTATCGGCAATTAGCAAGGGCAGAAAGGTACCGAAAGAACCTGCCGCCGTGCCCCACACCATTACGCATCCTGTTACTCCCCAGCCATGAATGTAAGGACTCTGAGCGAGCATCAAGCTGATGATTCCAAAGGCCAGCAAAAAGCAGGTGCCCATCAACATCCGCCGACTGGTCCACCGATCGATAAGCCAGCCCACCACGATGGTGCCGGGCGCGCCAATCAGGGTCAGCAGGCTGAACATCCAGGCCGCGGCCTGGGGTGAGTAACCCAGCTCCACCACATAAATGATCAGGTTTACGACCACTGCGAGGTTGGCGCACATGAACAAGCATTCGGCCAAGAGTACCAGCCAAAACGCCCCGGTATGAATTGCCGGCCCAAGTTCCAAGCCCGGCAGCTCGATGGGTTGCTGGGCTAACCGCGGCTCGTCTACGCTGGGCGGTCGGCTGCGTACGGTGAGCAACACCACTGGCAAGGCAATCAGCAGGATGGGAATGGCCAAGGCTAAGGTCGCGGCGCGCCATCCGGCTCGTGCGATGAGCATGGTCACCAGCGGCGGCGCCAGCATCATTCCGAAGGAAACTCCGGCGCCGGCGATTCCCGCTGCGCTGCCGGCGCGTTCCTTGAACCACTCGACCATCAGCACCATGATCGGGACGCGACCGGTGGCGGCACCGCCGGCGCCGGCTAAGCCCCACATCGCGACCATCGGCCACAAGCTGTGAGTGCGCGCAGCGCCGATATAGCCGGTGCCAAAAACCACTAATCCGATACTCATCACTCGCCGCGCACCTATCCGATCCACCAGCCAGCCGGCAACCGGCGACAACAGCCCGGTGGCCAACATGTTGGCCGCGGCAATTCGCGCGACCTGCCCATGGCTCCAGCCAAAGGCCTTGATCAGCGGCAGGAAGAACACACCTACCACAGCGATAGCGGGGCCAACCGCCAGCAAGGTAACGACGAAGCAGCCCACGATGATAAACCAGCCCGTTCGCGCAAAGCTCGGCAAGGCCATGGCCACCTCCTGAAGCGCGCGATGGTCGTAATGCTGGGCCGAAAATTCTTTTAGGCCCTTACTGTCACGAGCACAAGGCGGGACAACTGACATGCGTCCCGGCTATCGGCGCTACTATTTCACCTGGTTCGGCCGGCGCCGTGGGGTCAAGGAGTTATGCACGGCAACCAGCGGCGAGTTGTTAGTACTGCTCGGTCGCGCCGCCTGTGATTGGCTGTGAGTTTGCCGGTGTGCCGTGTTGCGCTTCCCAATGGCTAATCGAGGAGGGGAACGTGCGCGATAATCGATTAAGCAGGCGATGCTCGCTGACTTCCAAAAAGAACACAGCTGGAAGCTGATACAGTGGTGCCAATCGGATTTGACATCCGTGCTTTTGCGAGAGTAGCGTTCCACTATCCATCGGCGAGGGGGAAACGTAGATGGCTAAGATCCGTCACATCGCGATAATGACTGACGAGCCCTATGAGTTGGCCGAGTTCTACCGCGACGTCTTCGGCATGACCATTCGGGAGACCGGCTCGCGCAAGGCGGCTTGGGTCACTGACGGTTATATCGAGATGGCCTTGCTGCCGCGCGAGACCGAAACGTCGCCCAAGGGGATCAATCACTTCGGCTTTACCCTGGACAGCGGCGAAGAGCGTGAGCAAGTGGTCGAGCGGCTTAAGGAATTCGGGTGCAAAGTCTTCTCGCCTGGTCCGGGGCGCCCATACGCCGAAGAAGCCGCGCGCGATTTGCACGGCAATCGCTTTGACCTTGCGGTTGACAAGAGTAACGGCGAGGGTAGCGGTTGGGTCCAAGGCAAAGGCGGCGGCTGGCAGGCAATGGAAGCGGGTCGAGGCAAGCCAATGGAGCAGGTCCAAGATAAGCAAGCCGCTAAGTAGCGGACCTGGCGCGCGGGATTCGGAATTTTGCCGTCGTAATGGGACGCGGCGGCGAGCAGGGTTCTGTTCGTGGTTCGTGGCTGCGCACTTGCGGCTATTGCAATACCGCACGGCTCTTTCCACAGAAGGAGAAGGTCATGGCGGAAATGGCTTCTTTTGTCATCAAGGCGACTGACGGCAGCGACCTTTATCGCACGGGAGCCCATTCCTTGCTGGAAGCGGTGGAAATCGCTGTAAATCACACGAAATTGCCGCACGCCGATTTGTCAGGCTGCGATCTGGCCGGTGGCGACTTGTACGGCATCTGTCTGATCGGGGCCAGCTTAAAGAACTGCAATCTGCGACGTGCCCGACTGAGGGATGCCGACCTTTCCGAAGCCGATCTATCGGGGGCCGATCTATCGGGCGCAGATTTGACTGGCGCCAATTTGACCAACGCCAATTTTAGCGGGGCGAAACTGGAAAATACTAAATTAGCCCGCGCCAAGACCGCCGGCGCCAAAGGATTATCCCCAAGCGAATAAGCCATTTTCCGCCTCGCCGCGTGAGGCGGCTGTATGAGTAAATTCACTACCGCCGCGAGCCGGACCGTCTTAGCCTGAGCGGCGCGGAAGCGGCGGCGGCTTACTTCATGAGCAGAGAACAGCGGCAGGGATGGCTGGCGATGGCGGGTTGTTTCACGTTGCTGTTCCTGGGCAATGGCCCCTTCGTGGGCAGCAGCGGTGTATTTTTGGTCCCGCTGGTTAGGAGCTTTCATTCTAGTCACGCCCACGTCGCGCGGGTCGTTACCGCCAGCCTTTTGACCATGGGGCTCTTTTCCTTGGCCGCGGGGTGGCTGGTGGACTGGGTGGGGGCGCGTCTGGTTATGTCCCTGGGCGTGCTGGCCTACGCGCTGGGTTATTGGGGTGCCAGCAGTGCCCATAGTCTTCGATGGGTGACTTATTTTTATGCGGTTGCCGGCGTGGGCGCCGCATTCGCCGGCCGCGTGCCGATCATGGTGGTTGCGGTCAACTGGTTTAAGGAACGCAGCGGCACCGCCAGCGGTCTGGCGATGTTCGGCAACTCCTGGGGCATGACCCTCGCCCCGCTCGTGGTGGCTTGGCTCATCACCTCCTACGGCTGGCGCGTGGCGATGCGCGGTCTAGCCCTACCGTTGCTGCTCATCGGATTTCCCTTGTGTGTCAGCTTAATTCGCACCCGTCCCTCTCAAGGTCAGGTCAAAAGCGCCGCCGAGCAGCTTAGCTCGCTGGCTGGACTGGAGTTGCGCCCAGCCCTGTGTACCTTGACTTTTTGGCTATTGATGATCGCCGAACTTCTGTTCTCGGCCGCCAACGCCGGGGTCCTTTATCACATGGCAATCTACGAAGTGGGGCTGGGCTACGGGCTACAAACCGCGGCCCGTATGCTTAGCCTGATGACGATTGTTGGCGGCGTGGGCGTAGCCGCCGCCGGATGGCTGGCCGATCGGCTGGGCGTCAAGCAGCTTCAGATTGTTACGATGCTGCTGATGGCCACGGGAATCCTCTCCCTAATGAGCGCGAGCAACCGGCACATTGGGTTGTGGGGCGTGGCAGGCTGCTCGCTGCTTTACGGCACGGGCGGAGCCTCGCAAGTCACCCTGCTGCCGATTCTCGTGGCTCAGACTCTCGGCTTGCGTCGGATGGGCTCCCTCACTGGCATCATCGTGTTTCTGGCCACCTTGGCGTCCGCCTTTGGTCCAATTCTGTCTGGCTGGATCTTCGACCGGTCGGGCAGTTACCTGCCAGCTTTTGCGCTATGCAGTCTACTGGCCATTTCTGCTGCTCTCGCCATATCGCAAGTTCGTGCCGTGGAAGGGCACAATAGAACTATGGAGGCAACCTTTCCAGCAACGCTATAAGCGCTAGGTTGGCCTCGACCGCACAGCGATTTATGGCCACAAAATCAAAGCCGTCTAACGGGCGCTCCTCTAATACTTTTCAATCCGCTCCGCTTCAGTTCTTGACCTTTTTTCGCTTTTGAGCTAGGCAACTGCAGGTTCGCCCCAAGTTGAAACGCACCTAACGCCGATGAAGGCAAGCGCCTGCCAGTGGTCGCTATTCAGTCGCTCGGCAAAGCGGCCCAGCAATTCAACTTTTCAGGGCGGGAATCTCACACTTCAGAATCTTCCTTGTAAGGATTACGTCGACTCGACAAGCGGCAACCTTTCGCCCCTTTTTTTAGTTAAACAGTCAAGCTTCTGTCGTGGCGATGTAGCGTCTCGCCGTCAAGTAGTGGATTTAACTGGTGACGCCTACTTATCGAAACCGCCAAAACAGCATACACGACACACAAAAGCGGTTGTCTTCCCTGACAGCGCCCGAGCATGGTCCCTAAAGCCCTCGCGTAGCAGGCATTGCAGGGCGGGTCCGTAAATTGTGAAGACAATGCTCGCGGCGACCCAGAGTCTCGTCGCGAACGATGATCCGGCTAAAACGGCTTGGCAATGAAAATAGCAGTTTCCGCAGGGGGAAAACATAGTGAAACGCTTTTTCACCTCCGTAACAGTCTTAGTTGTCGTGGTCCTATTAGCCGGTGCCGCGCCAGCCCAACAGTCCCAACAAGTGCCCGTGGGTACGGTCATAACCAAGGCGAATTGTCAGAAGTTTCTCGCCAATATGGGAGAAGTGTTTGGTCATCTCTGCACCAGCAGCGACATTCAAACCAGTTTACCGGTCAATTATCAAATAGTTATTGCGCCTACGCAGTCCTATCCGCTGCCACCCACCTATTGGGAAGCAACTGAGAAGTATGGACACCAGGTCAAATTGGTGCCGACCGGCGATGGCGGCTACCGTATGATAGGTTACGTGGCGGGACAACCGTTTCCCTTCAGCACTTTAAGCACCAAGGATCCACTGGCTGGCTTCAAGCTAATGTATGATTCATATTTTCAATATCAACCCGCGATGCTGGTGTACCATGGTCTTCAAGCAGTGCTATTCGACCGTTACGGGAACGAGTTTACGCAACAGGCGATGGGGGTACTTTACAACCTTGGACACGTTACGGATCAGGGTTACCCGCTAGTTATTCCCAACAGCGCGGGCTCAAAGGGTGTGTTTACCAGCGGCTATACCGAATTGATATATCCGACGCAACTGCAGTATATCGGTGGGCTGGAGTTGGATTATTCAAATCCGGATCGATTTCCGTTGAACTACGCGTTTATTCCCAGCATCAGGCGGGTAGTGCAGTTGTCGCAGGCGGCGCGCTGCGCTCCGTTTGTAGCCAACGTTGATTTTAGCTACGACGACGTGTCCAAGGCACCGTTGCCGATTACTTGGTTTAAGGCACAATATCTTGGGACTAAAAATATTATTTCCTATATCGTTCCGCCTGATCGCGTGGGGGTGGTCAACGACCCCTCTATGTGGGACATTCATTACGGGGTGTGGCCTAAGGCGGCAGTAGGGGGCCATTGGGAAATGCGCCAGCAGATGCAGCTTGCGGTGCAGCGAATACCCAAGCGGGCGGCGGGGTATTGCTATGCCAATCATTATATCTGGTTGGATAAGGAACAGACGGTAACGGTAGGCTGGGATGATTTTGACCAAAACGGGAAGTTCTGGCGGGGGTTGTGGACGTATCAGCCGGCAAAGCGGGTGCCGGGCTGGCCTAATGCCTACTATTTGGAAGGAAACGCCTGGTGCCATCTGAATTACGATTTCAATAATCTTCACAGCGATAGTCTTATACCGCCTAAGGATGGGTATTGGTACAATCAGGATACGCCGGCCAAATACGTGAATTACCCGAGGTATAGCGACGTAGCGGGCTTAAACCAAATCGTGCAATAGACGGATGTGGCGTGGAGGGTAGGTGGGAGGTGGTGTGGCAAGGCGATAGGTTGTTGCAGTGTGACGTAGGTGGCTCGCGCGCGTCAGTCGAGAGCTGGTCGTGTGAAGTATTCGGTGAGGCGAGGTAGCAGAGATGCCCAACGGCCAGAGGGTCGACAAGTCGCTGAGCGAAACAACAACAGATGGCGAAGCGCGCGGCGGGCGCGCGCGCTTGAGTGAGTTGGTCGGGCGGGCGAAGGCGATGGTGCCTGAGATCGGAGCCCGCGCGGCGCAGGCCGAAGCGGCCCGGCGAATCTGCGACGAAACCATCGCGGATTTCGCCGCGGCCGGCCTGTTCCGCATTTTGCAACCGGCGCGCTACGGCGGCTACGAGTTGGATTACGGCACCGCGCAGCTTGAGTTGGCCGCGGAGATTGGGCAGGCCTGCGGTTCTAGCGCGTGGATTTTAACCGTGATCGCGTGCCACGCTTGGATTTTGGGGATGTATCCGTTGGAGGCCCAGGAGGAGATCTGGGGCGATTCCTCCGAGACGTTACTGGCGAGTGCGCTTTACCCCGAGCACTGCGAGATGGAGCGGGTAGCGGGCGGCTACAGGCTGGCTGGGCAATGGAAGTTCGCCAGTGGCGTGGTTCATGCGCAATGGGTGATTTTGGGCGCCACGATGGCGCAGCCCGATGGCAAGATGCTGCCGCTTTGGTGCATTGTGCCGCGGCGAGACTACGAGATTATCGACACCTGGTTCGTAAGCGGCCTGCGAGCCACCGGCAGCAATGACGTCCGTGTGGCTGGATCGACTGTGCCCGAGCATCGGGTCCTCCCGGCAAGCCTTCTGCTGGAAGGCAGCGCTCCGGGAGCTAAGGTAAATCCGAGTCATATCTTCCGTCTACCGCTTTCCGGCGTGTTTCCGTACAATTTGAGCGCGCCGGCAGTGGGAATCGCGCGCGGCGGGTGGCAGGCCTTCGTGCAGCGGGTGCGCGATCAACCCAAGCGACTGGCGGCTAGCCGCAGCGCCGACATGGACACCGTGCAGCTACAGGTAGCTGAAGCCGCCACGCTGATCGATTGCGCCTACCTGCTCCAAGCGCGCGATGCCGAGGAACTCAACACGCGCGCTCGCGCCGGCCTGGCGATGGGACACGAGCATCGCGCCCGTTACCTGCGCGATCTTGCTTACGCCGCGCAATTGTGCCTGCGCGCGGTGGACATGATCCATTACTTAAGCGGCGCGCACGGCCTGTTCGACGACAACCCGCTGCAGCGCGCATTCCGCGATCTCCATGCGCTTAACGCTCACACTGCGCTTCAATGGCGCAACATGGGACTGAGCTTTGGGCGTCTGTCGCTGGGACTGCCAGTCGGCGGTCCCTGGTCGTGAACCGCGGTTCGTGCCAGTCCGGGTTTTGTCTCAAGGGGCGGCCGCATGGAGGCCTTGGAAACCGCAAGCTTGTGGCGCAGTGTTCAGGTTGACTTCATGGAATGGCAACAGCGGATGCCTCACAGCCATACGCCGAGCCCGTGGCACAGCCAGGTCACAAGTACCGGCGGGGTTGAGGCGGGCGGCGCCCATGCCCTGTGCGACGACGATCCGGTACAGCGCGCCTTTCGGGACATTCATGCGCTCAACGCCCATATCGCGCTCCAATGGTACGGCAGGGCGTTGAGCTTCGGCCGTTTGTCGCTGGGACTATCGGCTGGCGGTCCGGGACCGTGAGGATGCCGGAGTAGCCTGTAGCGCGCTCCGCAAGCAACGGAGGGACGATGCCAGAGCCATCGTTTGAAATCGAGGTCCGCACCCGCCACGGCATGCTGGTTCGGGCGGACGTGTTTCTTCCGTCGCCTGGCGCGAGTGGCCGCTATCCGGTGCTGCTAGCCGCGTCGCCTTATCAAAAGGAGCTGCGCCGCTTACCCGCCTGCTGGACCTTCCCCTACGTCGAGACCGGTCCGATCGAACTCTACCTGTCGCGCGGCTACGCCTACGTCTGGATGGATGTACCGGGCAGCGGAGCGTCAGAGGGCGACTGGGACCCGGTGTCGCGCCGCGAGGGCGAAGCGATTCACGATGCGATCGAGTATGTCGCGCGCCAGCCCTGGTGCACCGGCAAAATCGGTATGATCGGGCAGTCCTATTTTTGTTGGAGCCAATGGAATGCGGCGCGTACCCGCCCTCCCCACCTAAGCACCATCGCTCCCTTTGACGGCGCCACCGACATGTATCGCGACTGGATGTATCACGGCGGTTTGCCGGCCCACGGCTTTTTGGGCGCCTGGGTGCTGGCCAGCGTGATGCTGGCGCATCAGGCCACCGGCCACGACATTTACGGCGCCAATCGCCATCGCTTCATTGCAGACATTTATGCCCATCCCTTCGATGACGAATGGCAGCGTCGGCGTTCACCCTTCTGGGAGCTGGACCAGGTGGATATTCCGGTCTTCTCGATCGGTGTGTGGGGCAAACGCGCTCTCCATCTGCGTGGCAACGTCATGGGTTTCGAACGGGTACGCGGTCCCAAGCAATTGCTCATTACCCATCCCAACTCCTGGGCCGGCGCTCAGCAGTTGTTTGCCAGCCGCGACTTTCACGAACGCGAATTGTTGCCCTGGTACGACCATCATCTCAAGGGTGTAGCCAATGGAGTGATGGAGCGGCCAGCGGTGCGTTTCTTTGTCAACGGCGAAGGCGAATATCGCGCCGCTCAGAGCTGGCCGCCACCCGACGTCACGCCCACTTCGTTCTACCTGTCGGGGCGCAACAGCGGCGCGGTGCGCTCGCTCAACGACGGTTCCCTGATCGAGACCACGCCGGCCGCCAACGGCGAGAGCACTACATGGTCGTATCCCGATCCGCGCTGGGTGCTGGGCACCACCACGTTCGATAGCACGGGCGAGATGGACCATACCGCGGCGCTTTTGACCTACACCTCCGCTCCCTTCGCGTGCGATCGTGAATTCACCGGCCACGGCGTTTTGGTGCTGCACGCTTCCTCCGACCAGCCCGACTTCGACGTGATCGTGCGGTTGTCCACGCTCAGCGCTGCACCTGGCGGCCGGCCGCACGTGCGGATCGAAAGCCAGGGATGGCTTAGGGCCTCGCGCCGGATCGAAGATCCGGCTCTCAGCACCCCGATGCGCCCCTTCTTCAGCCATCAGCGAGCCGAGCCGGTCACTCCCGGCCAAGTCTACGAACTGCGAATCGAACTTCTGCCGATGTCCTTCCTGGTGCGGGCCGGCGAACGTCTGCGCCTTGACATCAGCAATAACGATTCGCAGGTGCTCGACGCGCCATCGACCCATTGGTACGGCTTGAAGGTGGGACGCGACACTTATCATCACGACGCGACCTATCCCTCGCGCCTGATACTGCCCGAGCGGCATCGCCAAGCAAGGACTTCCTAGATGTTAGCGTCAGCGCCCCGCGATTTGCCCCGCCAACGCTCCGTCGGTACGGATGGGGCGGACGTCTTTTGTCTGGAAAAGGGTCGAGGGGAACCGGTCGTCGTCCTCCACGGCCTGGGCGGGCTGTATTGGGGCGGGTTTCACGACTTGCTCGCGCAAGGCCACCGAGTCCTTGCGATGGAGCTACCGGCGCTCACCGCGGCGTGGGGTACACGGGGTTGGTCGAGTAACCAACAAGCCCAGGCATTGGCCTCAGTTTGCGCCGAGCTCGAGCTGGCACGCTACAATTTGATCGCCATGTCATTCGCCGCGCGAGTTGCCTTGCTCCAAGCCCTGGACGCGGCGGAGCGAGTCAGGACGTTGGTTCTGGTTTCGCCCTGGTTGCTTCTGCCCGAGGGCTGGCATCTTCCGGCGCACGATTCACGATCGTTGGCGCGGTTCCTGTATGCGCATCCCGAGCGCCGCCCGGTGCCGTGGATGCGGGCTAGTGTGGAGGCCCCCGGCGCGGCGCTGGCGGAGATCGAAGAATTTCACAAGCCCGGCCGCGAGCCAGGGATCGAAGAGCGGCTCCAGCAGCTAACCGCGCCAACCCTGGTCTTGTTTGGCACCAACGACCGGATAACCATGCCCGAACTGGCACGGCGGTATCCGCCACTGGTACGCGATTGTCATACGATTTTTGTCTATGACGCCGCGCACGAAGTCGCCAGCGATCGTCCTGAAGCGGCGGCTTTGATAATCGGCGAGTTTGTCGACCGGCGCGACGCCTTTGTGGTGGAACACAGGAGCGGGCTCTTAAGCCCTTGAAGGCGTGCTTCAATAACAGTTTGGCGAAGCTCGGCGAGTGGTCGAGGCCTGGCGATGAAGCTTTCTTTGTTTCTTATCGGCACCTACATGGGACCGTTTCCTCATGGTTGGCCCGCCCCTGCGGCCGCCTATTCGCCCGAAATCGCGCAGCGTTCGATGGCTCATACGCTCGAGCTTTTTCGCCTAGCCGACGAGCTTGGTTTCGATTGGGTGTCGGTGGCGGAGCATCACTTCGCCCCGCTGTCGCTTACTCCCAATCCGATGGTGCTGGCCGGAGCCCTTACCCAAGTGGTGCGGCGCGCCCGTATCGCGATTCTCGGTCCGACCCTGCCAATTCTAAATCCGATCCGGGTTGCCGAAGAATTCGCGATGCTCGACACGATGAGCGGGGGGCGAATTATCGCCGGCTTGATGCGTGGCACGCCCAACGAATACGTGACCTACACGATCAATCCCGCCGAATCGCGCGAGCGCTTTCAGGAAGGAGTGGAGATTATTCGGCGAGCGTGGACCGAGCCCGAGCCGTTTGGCTGGGAAGGGCGCTATTACCGCTATCGTGCGGTTTCGATCTGGCCGCGCCCGGTGCAGCAGCCCCATCCGCCGCTCTACATGTCGGGTTCCAGCCCGGAGTCGGGCGAATACGCCGCCGCCAACCATCTGGGTCTGGGTCTGGCGTTCACCAACGTCCCGCTGGCGGCAAAAAACGCGCGCTACTATCGGGAGCGAGCCGCGGCTCATGGCTGGGAGCCGGGCTCCGAGCAGATCATTTACCGGGCGGCGGTACATGTCGCGTCCACTGACCAGGAGGCGGCCGAGGACTTGGGTCCCGGCGGCACGCGCGGACCGCAGACCATAGGCGGCTTGACGCTGGAGAGCGCGGTAACCGAGACCGGATACTACGGCAGGGATCTGTCCGTGGCCAAGGAGCGACTCATGCCGCATACGCTGCGAGAGCGGGTCGAGCTCGGCGAATTGCTATTGGGAAGTCCCGAGAGCGTAATCGCGCAAGCCGAAAGGATGAAGCAGGCCATCGGCGCCGGCGTCCTCGATCTCAGTCTGGCCGTGCGCGGGGCCAAGATGCGCCAAGCCTTGGAGCTTTTTGGCACCAAGGTGCTGCCCAGGCTCCAGGAGCTGTAAGGAAGAATCATTCCACCAGGGGAGCCAAATCAATGGGTAAAGGTCATGCAGGAAGGGTCGCCGTAGTCAGCGGAGCAGCTTCGGGGATCGGCCAGGCAATCGCATCGCGGCTGGCAGAGGACGGAGTCCAAGTCGCAATTGCTGATATCCAGGATGCGAGTGCGACGCTGGACACGATCAGGTCCGCCGGCGGACGGGCCGTGGCCTTTCAGTGCGATGTTTCAGAGCCGCAATCCGTGGCCAAGTTGGCGGAGCAGGTGATGCGTGACCTTGGCCGCTGCGACATCCTAGTCAACGATGCCGGCGTGCTTCCTCATCTGAGTTTTCACCAGATGACGTTTGAGCAATGGCGCCGCGTCCTGGCCGTCAATCTGGACTCGATGTTCTTGATGTCCAAGGCGTTCGTACCCGATATGCGGGCACGAGGATGGGGCAGGGTGGTCAATGTCGCGTCGAACACCTTGGGCATGGTTCTCCCCAACTTCGTCCATTACGTCACCAGCAAGGGTGGAGTGGTGGGTTTTACCCGCTCCTTGGCCAGCGAGTTGGGGCCGGACGGAATCACGGTGAATGCGATTGCGCCCAGTCTGACCCGCACCCCGGGAACTTTGACCCAGGTAGGCAATCGCGAAGGTTACTATGAGATGATCGCCCAGCGCCAAGCGATTAAGCGGGTTTCGATGCCCCAGGATCTAGTCGGCGCGGTATCGTTTCTCACCAGCGATGATGCTGCTTTCATGACCGGTCAGACGTTGTACGTCGATGGCGGTCTGGTGCGCGTGTGAAACCCACAGGAGGCTGAGCTATGCTTTACTGGTCGAGCTGGTAACCGGCTTGCCGGGTCACCCGGGGGCAAGCCTGGCCGCGAGTGAATAGTCGCGATTTCACTTTCAACCTAATAACGGCAGGGGGCTCGTATGGCAGATCGGGTTACATCGATTCGTCACGTCGCCTTGGAGGTTCCCGACTTCGACAGCGAACGGGAGTTCATCAAAAAAACTTGGTGCCTGGAAGAAGCCGAGCACGACGGCAAGCTATCATTTTTCGCCGCCGAAGGCTCGCCCGAGGCTTATATCTTTCGGCTGCGCGGCGGTTCGGAGCGGGGGATCGATTTGATTGCTCTGGCTACCGACAGCAGCGCCGCGGTCGATGGGTTGGCTGCCAAGCTGGCGAAAGCTGGAGTGCGCCTGATAAGCCAGCCGGAAGCGCTCAAGACTCCGGGCGGCGGTTACGGCTTCCGCTTTTTCGATCCTGACGGCCGCGCCGTGGAAATCTCCAGCGGCGTCAAGGAGCGCAGCGCGCGCGAGCTTAAGCGCGGGGAATCGATTCCGAAAAAGCTCTCCCACATCGTGATGCACTCCCCCAACCTGGAAAGGACCACCGACTTCTATGTGACGCAACTCGGTTTCAAGGTGTCAGACTGGTTCGTCAACGACAACGGGCAGAAGTGTTTCAGCTTTTTGCGCTGCGACAGCGATCACCATAGTATTGCCTTCGTTCCAGGCACGGGACCGGCGCTGCAGCACGTGGCCTTCGAGATGCGCGACGTCGAAGAGATGATGCGCGGGGTAGGGCGCCTGCTCAAGGAGAAGGCAATGCTGCAATGGGGACCCGGCCGCCACGTTTTGGGCAACAACACTTTCGCCTATTTCGCCGATCCCAGCGGCAACCTGCTCGAATACACTGCGGACATTCAGCAAGTGGACGACAGCTATCAGTGCAAGACACTGTTGATGTGTCCCGAAAATGCGGACCAGTGGGGCACTGGCGTTCTCGGCGGTTCGCCGATGCGCGGGCTTAATACCAACATCCCCGATCCTCATGCCTGGAAGGTACCGCCGCTCTAAATCACCCTCGAAGCGAGGGAAAACTTTCAAGGGCGCGGCTTGAAGCCGCGCCCGCCTGGGCGGTTAGCTCGATTCGCCCACGAGCGACGTGAAACGCCGCGGTCCGTGCATAGGGGGTGAGGATGGACGCTAGAGAGAAGCGCGCATGGTGGCTGGTCGCCATTATGTTCGTCGAGATGTTTTTCGTTCACGGCGCTTTCATCATTCTGCCCGTTTATATGATCCCCATCGAGCGCGCCTTCGGCTGGAACCGCCTGCGTTCATCCACACTGCAAACATTCGCGGGCTTCTCGATGGGCGCGATCGGAATGCCGCTGGTGGGCTGGCTCATTGACTTCCTCGATGCACAAATCGTGATGAGCGCCGGCGTGGTCGTGCTCAGCGCTGGATTCATTCTTGCCGCGCTGGCCCATTCCTACGCTGCGTTGGCCGTGAGCTACTTTCTCATCGGCCTGGGCGATGCGGCGGCGACTCTCAGTCCCTGCGCGGTGGTCGTTTCCAATTGGTTCGAGCCGCGACGTCGAGGCCTCGCGTTGGGCTTGGCCCTGGCGGGTATGTCGGTAGGCGGGATGGTTCTTTACATCGTGGTCAACCGGGTGATTTACAGCTGGGGTTGGCGTGCCAGTTATGCGGTCGTTCCGTTACCGATCATCGTGTTGATCCTGCCGCTGGTGATCTGGAAAGTGCGCACTCGTCCGCTGCAAAGCGCGGTCGCCGGCTCGGCCGCCAGCATTCTGCCCGGAGCGGAATTGGGCGAAGCGATGCGTGGGCGTGCCTTCTGGCTGATTGCGGTCTGTCAATTCACCTTCAACCTCACCCTCGCCGCGACTACTGCTCATACTATTCCCTATATCACCGGCGCCGGTTATGGCCGTACGGTAGCGGTGCGCGCGTTTGGAATCGCTACCGGCTTGGCCGGCGTGGGCAAGGTGATCATGGGTTGGTTGGCCGACCGGATCAGCGGCCGAACGGCGTTGGCGCTCGATCTTTTCGGTAACGCCATCGGCGTGAGCATGCTGCTGTTTGTCGGTTATGAAATTGTCCTGGTTGGCTGGACCGTGGTCTGGGGATTGACGATCATTGCGCCGCTGTCGCTAATCCCACTGGTTATCACCGAATGTTACGGACTAAAGCGGCTGGGCTCGCTGATTGGCCTGCTCTATATGTTTTCGGCGCTGGGCGGCGCGCTGGGTCCGGTCTCGATGGGCTGGCTGTACGTGCATACCCAGACTTACCGCTATGGCTTCGAGATCTTGGCCACCCTGCTGATTTTCGCTGCCATCTGTGCCTTGGGATGCAAGCCGCGCCATCCCGAGGTGCCGGTCGCCGCGCGAGCGCACACTGGCGCCGCCGTCGGCGTGGGGTGAGCCGAAGACAACTCACTCCGCGTCGAGGACTGGCAGTTCCAGGTAGGAGGGATACTTAGCATCGTGGAAAATCGTATCCGCGCCGATCTTGTCGGGCCGATACATATGCATGCTCAGCGGATCGAATACCGGTGAGTCGGTGCAAGCGATTTCCAGCCGGATGCGATTGCCTTTGCTGAAGCGATAAGCACAGGGTACGATCGCGATTTCTATCTGGTAAATCTTTCCCGGTTCCAGCGGCACTGCGCGCGCATGGGTGTAATAGGGGGCGTCCTCGCGATCAAAGCGCGGGTCGCGCTCCTGGTGGGAGGCGCGCAGCCAGCCGCGCCCCACCACTCGAAAGCGCGGCTGCATACCGGCGGCGGGCTCCTGCGCGAACTGCTCGCAGACTTTGACCAAAAAATCCATGTCGTCGCGGGTCGAAGAGGCATAGAGTACCAGCTTCGCGCCGCCGGCGAGTTCCAGGTCCTTGTCTAGCGTCGGGGTCGTGAAGGTCAGCACCTGGCGCACCGGATCGGGCGGCTGCGGTCCCACCACTACGCCCAGCCAGGTCGGCTGCGGATAAGAATAGGTGGTGCTGCCGCCGCCAGGCGATGGGGCTGGCGCCAGCAGGCCGTCGTTGAGCGAGCTTACGCTGCCGCTGGGCCCCTTGGCCAGGAACAGGCGGCGGCGCTTTACACCCGGCGGCGGCCAGGTCTCGAAACAGCGTATTACCCCGGTATTATGGACGGCGTACTCGACGTTGGGGCGGTTCTCGAAGCCGTTTTGCTGGTCCTTCAGGTAGCGGTCGTAAAAGGGCAGCAGGTACTTTTGATGAAATTCGACGCTGGCGAAGTCCAACAGCGCGGTCAACGGCGATGCAGTGGCGGTAATCAGCAACTTACGCGGCCCGCGGACCCGCTCGTAGCCGATCAGCATCCCCGGCAGATGAAAGTCGTTCTTTGCCCACACGCCAATGATAAAAGCCGGGACCTGAATCTTGTCGAGCTGCTCGACGGCGGCCCGCTCGCGCCAGAACTCGTCGTAAAACGGATGGCGCTGGATGTCGAGCATCAGATCACGGGTCACTTCGCGCGGGTGGTCGCGGTTAGCGGGATGGAGATTGGGCAGGCGTACACTGATGGTGTACCAGAAGCTGGGGAAGTACCCCTCGATGCCGCCCTGGTAAGCCAGGTAGCGATAGGGATCGGTCATCCCATCATAGGGCGCGATGCAGGCCAGATGGGGAGGGTTGACCGCTCCCATGAACCATTGCGCCATGCAGTAGTAGGATTCGCCGATTCCGCCTACCTTGCCGCTGCACCAGGGCTGGCGCGCGATCCATTCGACGACGTCGAACATGTCCTGCTGCTCAATGCGATCGAGCAGCCCGAACTCGCCGTCGGAAATCCCGGTCCCGCGCACATCGACGTGCACGAAGGCATAACCCTGCGAGACATACCATTCGATCGGCCCGGTCTCACGCCATAGGAATTGCGGCGAGGGCGGTAGTTGGTTGTTGTCGTAGCGGTAAGGACCTATCGCCAGCAAGGCCGGGCTCCGGCCGCTGTCGGGCCGGTAGATCCGCGCTCCCAGGCGGGCGCCATCGCGCATTGAAACCAAAACGTCCTTCTCGTCGATCATGGTGCGCTTCCCACTGTTCAGTTGGCGGGTTTGAGAAGAACCGCGGCGGGATTGTCCTCCAGGATGGCTCTGACGTCGGCCGCGGGTCGTCCACAACTTTCGATGTACTCCACGCAGCCCTGATACCATTGCGCGCTCTGATAAGGATAGTCACTGCCCAGCACTAACCGGTCCCATCCCAGCGTGTCGCCGGCGCAGCGCAGCGCGGGAGACGAGTTGTGCGCCACAGTGTCGTACCACATCCGCCGCGCCGTCGCGCTGGGCTTCTCGTCCAGCGGCGTTCCGAACAGCGGCATCAGATGGTCTAGCCGCGCGATCAACATGGGCAAGGCGCCGCCCAGGTGCGAAATCACTATCCTAATTTCGGGGTAGCGCTGGGGAAATTTGCGCGCGATCAGTTGCAACGCCACCACGGTGTCTTCGATCGGCGCCCCGATCGCCCAGGTCAGGCCGTACTCCTCCACATGCGGCGAGCAGGCGCCCACGCCCGCCGGATGAATAAACAACGCAGCGCGGCGGCGGTTAAGCTCCTCGAAGAATGGATCGAACGCCGGATCGGCAATCGGCTTGCCCAGCACCGAGGTGGTGACGTTGACGCCCACCGCGTGCAGCTCGTCTATCGCCCGCTCCAGCTCGCGCATCGCGGCGTCCAAATGCGGCAGGGGCGTGGAGGCGAACAGCGCGAAGCGACCGGGATGGCGCCGCACCACTTCGGCGTAAGTGTCGTTGGCGGTGCGGGCAGCGACGATCGCATCCTCGGGGCGGGCGAAATACGGTCCGTGCGCGCCTGCCGACAGCACCTGCATCTTCACCCGCGCCCGGTCCATGTCGCGCAGGCGCGCTTCCAGTTCCTCCGGCGCGTCGCCGGCGTGCAAACCGCGCAGGACGCCGACCCCGCGCAAACCGCATCGCTCCAGCTGCCCCAGGTATTGCGCCGGATAGTAATGGCTATGCAGATCGATTCGCATCGCGTCCCCCTCGCTGTGGAATTATCGGCTAATCTAACAAAACGGCAGGTTGGCGGCCCAGTCTCGCCGAAACGGCTTATCATAAAGCGTTGAAGCTGTTCGGGGGCTCACCGCCTGTATGCGCGAGTCGCTCGTTATTGTCAACGCCATGCTGCCCAACAAAACTCGCTGGCACACCCCCGTGCTCACTTTTTCGACATCAACTCTTTCTCCCTTCTTGGGCGCGCTTTCTGAACACGAGGGTTGTTGCTAGGGGCCGGTGCATTTCCAGGGTTGGGCCGCGACCCCGATCGTGGTTCCGCTGCCGCCTAGGCCGCAGCAGGTATTTCCGCTGGTGCTCCAGCCGGTCGAGGTGACGGTGACGTTCTGATTGCATTGGCAAATGCCCGAGGTGCACGGAGAAGCGGACGCTGTCACCATGTATGCTCCCGGGCTCAGCGGGTAAAGCGGATTACCCTGAACTGGAATTGGGGTGACGTTGGGGGTCAGAGTCACCGAGACGCCGGCGGGCAGCGCGATGGTGAAGTTGGTCGGAATGGCGGAGGGGGGCGCGGGCGGCCAGTCGGGCGTGGCCGGCGGGTTAGTGGGACAAAACTTCGTCGGCTCGTTGGAGGCAACCTGATGCGGAAACGCCGGGTTGGTGGCTTCAAGCTGGGGCAGCACGACCTGACCGTCCGAGTATGCGAGCTGGTTCAAGTTGGATGGATAGGGCTGGGTATAATCAGTAAAGGCCGAAGGTCCATAGGGAATGCAATCGGACGGCCCACTGGGAGTGTAGTGACTCGGGTCCACCTCGATGGTGTAGAGTTCGGCCCCACTGCCCGGAGCGGAGTAGAAATTTTCCCCGGTACAGGCCGGGTCGCTGGTGTTCTGGGTCCCGCTGCAACTGCCCAGCGGCGAACTGTATGCGCCTCCCGCATTGGGCTGTTCCTGAACCAGATCGAGGAACAACAGGCCCGAGATCGAGTCATAATAGAAGCACGTTCCGTTGGGGCACATCGTTGGATCCGAAAGCTGAGCTAACGACGCGACTTGGGTAAGACGCATCGGAGCGCCGGGAGGATTAGGCGCAGTGCCAGGCGCGGGAGTGGGAACCGCGGTCGGGGCGGGATAGAAAGGCGCCGATGGACACTTGCCGTCCAGGCACGACAATGGGTTGGCGTTAGTGCCGCAGAGCACGTTGTCCAAACCCTGGCAGGAGGTTGTCTGAGGCAGAATCAATCCGGCCAGACTGTCAAAGTTGCCAAACGGACCAACGAACAGCTTGCTGCCCTTGTATACGATAAAGGCGTTGGCGGGAACGTTCTTCTGGTAGCAAATACCAATGCGCGCCTGGAACGGGTTTTGGGGGCTGATCCCCCCGGGCAGATCGGCGTCGGTGTACATCAACGATACAAAATTGGGCATGCCAACACTGGATTGAACCGTGTAACCAAGCCCATTGACCAACTTGGGCTCGTATACGCCCTGCCCGTTGCGGCCGGTGAGCGCCACGCAAGCGTGGCCTTCGACTCCAGTCCCGCTGGCCAGGCTACCGCCGCAGTTGACCGTCGCGATCTGATTGTTGTTGGTGATCGCCTGATCGGTGAACTGGAACTGCGCGGCACCCCCGTTGCTGGGATAGTCGATCTCGTCCTTGGTGAAGACCATCACGCCGCTGTTGGCGCAGGAGCCGCCCGAACAGCCATTGAGGGCGGAGAACTCCAGAGTCGCATAACTATAGGGGCTCATCAGCGAGGTTGGACGCTGCTCGAGCACGTTGTCTTGCGCACCATCCGAGAGGCATTCGTCAACCGTGCCGGGTCCGGCCAGGAATGGCAGATTGTTCAGCGAAATCGGGTAGGCGCCGGCGATCGGCGAACCGCCGCCGTTGGGCACCACCTGCAGACCGGTCAGCGTGGTGTCGTGGTCTTGGATCACGGTGAACTTGTCGCCGTCGCGGAAATTGGCGCCGGTGGCTGGGACGGGGGAGCAAGTATTCTCTACGTCCTGGGTATAGACCTCGTGACGCAGGGCGACGTTGTAAAACGTCAAATCTTTGGTGAACTGGGTCGGCGGATAGCTGTTTTCGTTGGACTGAAACCAACCCATCGCGGCGTCGCCTTCGTACTGGAATGGCACGCTGGGCGCGCACAGCATCTTGTTGGTATTCGAGAAATATTGAAGAAACCCCGCATCGCTGGCGGTCAGCATCGGCTCGACGCTTTGGACGAAGTTGACGAATTTGACGTTTTCAAGCCGCGCTGGCCCGTCGTAGAACATGTAGCCGAACATGTTCCATTGCGGCGTGGGGTAGCCGTTACCGATCAGACCGCCGTTGGAACTCCCCCAGCATCCCTGGCTGCCGCCAAAGCCGTCCTGCCCGGGATAAGGGCAGGGGCCGAAGCGCCAGGGATTGTTGGTGCTGATCCCGACCGCGATCGAGTTCGTGAGCAGGCCCCATTCGCCCGGCGGCGAACCTTCGGTGCCGCCGCTGGAGACCAGCGATGCGCCGTCGCGATTGGTGGCCAACCGGGCCCCATCGAGCACATACCAGCCGGGCCGCACCCAGATCCCGCGGTTGCGATTGCGCGTGGCGGTCAGGTGATCGAATTCGGTTACCACGTCGCAATTGGTCCCGCTGCCGGCCAAGGGACCGCCGACGCACGACCCTTGAGGGGTGTAATTGACGGCGCCCGTCACATTCAAATCCGACGCGGTGTCGAATCCCGTATAACAGCCGTGCGCCCGATTGGATGAAAAATTACCCGCAGGTAGCGGCAGTTTCGCCACGTCGGGTTGACTCGCGGGAGGCAGAATCCAAAAGGCGCGGCCCTGGTCCTGGCATCCACTGACGTCGTTGCCGACAAACTTATTGGCTGCCGGGTTGGTGATCCAGAAACCCGATGAAGTTTCGCCCAGCGGATCGCCGATCACGGTCGCGGCGGAGGGCGCCTGATTGTCGGTGAAGGGAATATTGAAGCCGTTGTAGCCGTAGCCGTTTTGCGCCGCCAGGTAGTCTCCGCTCCAAAAGGCGGCTAGCGCGTTGGTGTTGCCCGCCGGGATGCTGAACTCGTTGCTCATCACCCCCACGCCGAGGTTGTCCACCAAAGTGTCGCCGGTTTCGGTCCCGGTTTCGAAGTAGAAGAGGTGGTCGACGATGCGAGCGCAGATATTATTACTGATGGTCAGATTGTTGGTGGCATGCAGCGTGATGCAATGGTTAAAGCCGTGGTGGATGCTGTTGCTGTTGATCAACGTGCCGGGACTGACGTCTCCCACCATGTGAAAATGGATAGGATAGCTGCCGGCCTGGTCCTTGCCGAATTTTTCGATCTCCACGCCTTGAATCTGGACCAGGTTGTACCCCGGCATGATTTTGATTTCGCCGCCCCAATGAGTATCTGTGCCGGTGATGGTCGACGTGAGCTTGACGTTGCGGCTGATCAAGCCGACCTCGGCGCGCTCGTCCACGCCGTAGTTCTGGCTGGGGCCGTCGTTGAAGGCATTCGCTCCCGTGTCGGGCGCGGGACCGCCAAAATGGTAGTTCACCAGCGGGGTTTTGCTATCGAGAATAATGGTGCAGGGGCCGGTGCTTGCGCCGGCGCATTGGACCGAGTCGATCATCACGAACTCGGAGCTGTCCGGGGAGAAATCGGTGCCCGCCACAACGATCCATTGGCTGGGCTGCCAATTGACGTAATCCGCCACGGTGATGGTGGTGGCGTTGTTGGGCGCGGTGACCGGACTGGCAACGCCCAGATTGGCGCCATATAAGCTCGGCGGTCCCGCTGGGGCACTCAGATAGGTCCAGCTCGGGGCCTGAGGATTCACGCCCGGCGTGGGGGTGCCGGAGGGAACCGGCGCGACGCCGGTTGAGCCATAAAGCTGCAGGGTGCCGCCCGAGTTGACGGTGATACCCTTGGTTACGCCGTTGACCGCTTGGGCGTCGGTGAAGTTGATAACCGCAACGCTGGTTCCCGGATTGTTGCTGCCAACCGGGCAGGTCGAATCGCCGGCCCGCAACGTCCCATTAACCACGATCCCGGACGTGTCGAGTTGATAGGGCTCGAAGCCTGGATCGTGGAGAAAAGCCAGAATTCCATCGCTGTTGATGGTGATGGATCCCAGGCCGGTGCCATTGGAGTCTACGAAGGATTTGTCGACGTACACATTGGGGCCGCAGCCCCCGGAGCCGATAACCACGTCACGGTTGGTATCCATGGTGCAGCTCGACAGCGGCACCGGGGCGGGGGTTGAAGTAGCAACGGCGTGGGCCACAACCCCATGAAGATTGCTGGGAGGCGCGAAGGCCTGCTGACAAAGACCCGAGACGCTGACCGGTGGAGAGGAGGAAGAGGAGCCGCCGCTGCACGAGAGGGAAAATAGGAGCAGCGTCAGCAACGCGCCGCGCACGATCCAGACGGGTCGATAAATAACCAAGTTAGCAGTCTCCTTCACCGGGATGGCCCAAGACCGAATCGCCAACCAACTAAGCAGTTACATAAAAATGGTGATTGTAGCAAGATTAAGAAAAAATTTGCTTCTTTTTTTTCAGATTAGGTAATTGTCGCACAAGGGCGGGGCAGGGCGGTCCAGCGAGCGGGGTTAATTTCGTTTCGGGGGTGGCTCCCGTCGACACCGAAGCCGCCTGCGCAGGTCCGGGAATCCGCTCGCACGGCGCGCGCCAGTAAACCCCCCGGTCCTTCCGCTCTTGCTCGCCGTATAGCGGGATTTGGGTGCTATCTATGTCCAGCACCACCCGCCGCAGCAAATCGATGGCTTCCGCCTTGGCGATCGATTCACGGTTGGGCGCGGCTAGACCGGCGAGTTTGCCTACTGCTGTCGGCAGCTCAGTCTCGAACGATCGCAGAGGGGCGGTCAACCGCCCCTTGAGGTGCTACCAGCGCTCATCAGCCCCTTAGCGTCGTCGAGCAGGGGAAACAACGTGTCCTACCGACACAATAAGTCGCAGCCTTGACTCTTTCGGCGTCAGCGTAGGGATCTATTCGAGCCAGGGCGCGACGTGAGGCTTCAGAACCAGCCATATTGTTTCAATTTGCTGTAAAGCTTCTTGCGCGATATTCCCAGCATCATTGCGGCCTGAACCTTGTTGCCCTTGGTCGCGGCTAAGGCCCGGCCGATAGCCTGTCGTTCAGCCTCGGCTAGATCTCCCACTTGGGCTTTTGCGGTCACCGCCTTGCTGGAGGAGGAAGCCGCGCGAACGGCATCCGGAAGGTCGGCCAATTCGATCCGCGGACCCTGCGCGAAGGTGGCCGCGGATTCGATCGCATTGGCCAGCTCGCGTACGTTCCCCGGCCAATGGTAAGCGCGCATCCGGGCAAGCGCATCGGGGGCAATTCCGGCAAGTGGCGGCGTACGGTCCAGGCGCTGGTTGTAGAGTTCCTGGAAGTGCGCGATGAGCAGCGGCAAGTCATCCATTCGCTCGCGCAGCGGGGGCACCTCGAGCACCATCGCTTGCAGGCGATAGTAGAGGTCCTCACGCAGGCGGCCGGCGGTAACCGCTTCAAGGGGCTGGCGGTTGGTCGACGCAACCAGGCGCAGGTTGATCGGCAGCTCGCGGGTATGGCCCACCGGGCGGACGGCGCGCTCTTGAAGTGCGCGCAGCAGTTTGGACTGAGTGTCAAGCGCCATTTCGGTAATTTCGTCAAGGAAAAGCGTGCCGCCTTCGGCGGCGCGAAAAAGCCCCAGATACTCCTCGCCTGCGCCACTGAAGGCACCCCGCTTGTGGCCGAACAACTCGCTCTCCACCAACTCGCGCGGTATGGCCGCGCAGTTGAACGGAATAAAAGGACCGTGGGCGCCTGGCCCAGCTTCATGGAGTGCGCGCGCCACCAGTTCTTTACCCACCCCGGTCTCGCCGACCAGCAGGACGGTCCCTTGGCGCTGGACCGCCGCTCGACAAATCCGCTCGTAGAGCCGGCGCATCGCGGGGCTTGCTCCTACCAAGCCGTGAAAATGCTCGCGTCGCTCCAGCGGAAGCATTCCAGCTTCGTTTTCGAGTTCATAAATCCGCGTGCTGAGCAGCGAGGCGCGTACACGGAAATAGGTATCGGCCAGCACGATGCTGCGAATGTGGCTGAGCTTGTCGAACGCCAGGTAGGTAGCGGGCAGGGGCGGAAATCCAGGCAGCGACTTGGCGACGCTCTCCTCGAACAGGTGCATCGAAATAATGACTTCGTAGTAGGGGACTTGGCGCTGGGCCAAATTCTCGGCTTCGCGCCGGATATGTTCGATAAAGCCGTCCAGGTCGTGACGGAGCAGAAGATCGACGGTTTCTCGCAGCTCTTTGCTGAAGATCTCGCGAAATTCCGCCTCGGAGAGCGCGCGCCCTTCACCCAGATGGGTGCGATACTGGTCGTGCCAGTGATCCAAAATGGGGGCATGGTAACGGGAGATCCCCTCCAGCACGGCACGCAGCTCATCTAAGTCGTGGTTCCACAAAAAGCCCAGATAAGCGGGCCGCCCCAGCCGCGATTGAACCGGCGCGAAGCTGGTTGATTGCGCCTGTTTTTTGTCGACCTTGTTAACTGTTGTCTTCTTCATCTATTTGCCATAGCGCGTCAGGTTAACATGGCTGCCTGAGGAGGTCGAAACCAATCGGCGGCGGGTTTTGGCACGAATCTCGCCGCATGCCCCTTTTGCCGATCGGAAAGTGGCTTTCTTTGCGCACCGTGCGTCCTAGCCTGCTGATCCTTTCGGCAGACCGAGCACTCCGCCGTCTCCTATCGATTTGGCAAGCGCCGTGTGCGGGTGGCTTGCCGCAGATCCGCACACAGCGGTCAAATAGTTGAGCCGGCGGGGTCTGAGGGTAATTGTCCTGGACGATGCGGCAATCGGCAGGGGAGAGCGCAGCTTGCTAGCACCACGACTGCAGCAATAGCTGTCTGCCCCCGGCGTGCTCTACCCTGCCCCTCGCCACAATACCGCCACCGAACGCTCGGCCGGGTACTCGGAGTCCATTTCTACACAGCGTGGTCAGCGGAGAGAATACGTATCCGCTGGGTAATTGCAGGGCTTTGTCCTTACCGCGCAGTCAGCGTCCACCACGCCGTCCTCTACCGGTTGGTGCAAGCGGTGCGAAACATTCAAACCGTGACGACATAGCTGGGTACTCCTATCAGGAGCCTCGACAAGTCCTTAGTTATGTCGATCCACCAGCTTGCCGATCACCTCGTCGGTCGACAGCATGCCCAAGAGCCGGCCGTTTTCAACTACCGGCAAAGCGCCGACCTTGAGTCTCACCAGGAGCTGAGCTGCTTCACGAACGGTCATGGCGGGAGTGGCACAAACCGGCGCCTTGGTCATGGCATGCTTGACCAGGATGTCGCGTTTGTTTGGGTGCGAGCGCAAATCGCGGTCGGTGATAATCCCGATCAGAACCTCATCCTCCATTACTGGCAGTGACCTCTGACCGGTATCTTCCATCACCTGGCGTGCCTGCTCCAAGGTGAGCGTGCTGGCGACGGTTTCCGGAGCCTTCAGCATCACGTCCGTCACCCGAGCCTCTACGGGGCCGGCTTGGGCAGGTTTGAAGCTGAGCACTGGGCAAGGAGCGTCGCGTACGACGCGCTCGGCGACGCTGCCCAGGATCGCGTGGGACAAGCCATGTCGGCCATGGGTGGGGAGCACAATCAGATCGCTATGATGAGTGCGCGCTGCGGCGAGAATCTCCTTGACGGTCTCCCCCACCCGTACTTCGATCTGATAGTTGACGCCCTTGAGATGCTCCCCCGCCAGTTTCTCCAGCGCTTTCTGCGCTTCACCCATTTGGCCGCTCACTACACTCTGCGGCTCTCCCGGGACAAGGAACAGGGGCATTGCATGCAGGACGCGAAGCTCGCCGTCGGAATCGATTGCCACGCGTTTGGCGAACTCCAGGGCCGCGCCGGCATGATCGTCGAAATCGACCGGAACCAATATCGAATGCGTATTGAGCATCGCAGTTCCTCCCCACTCGCGAAGCAAGCGAGTTTCGTGCCATTACCTCTGTGGCTTGTCAGCCATTGCATGCCGCCGATGAAGTGGCCACTAGTCCGGTTGTGCTGTATCTTTTGGATACAGTACTCGGGCCAATTTATTGTTGCGATGGTCTCCAGCGCCGCAGACATGCCACCGCCTTTACGGCGTTATGGGGCTGGCTGCAGGCCGTATTTGCTGATCTTGGCATAAAGTTTTTTGCGCGAGATGCGGAGCATCTGAGCGGCGTGGACTTTGTTCCAATCGCACGCCTTCAGCGCGCGGCTGATTAAGTTACGCTCGGCCTCGGCGAAAGTTCCCATCCCAGGAGACGTGGTATCCGGCGCTCCATTGGACAACGCCGGGGTGGCGGATGCGGCGGGACTGCGATTGCCGCTGAGGGCCGGCGGCAGATCTTCCAACTCGATCAATCTGTTCTTGCCAAAAGTCATCGCGCTTTCGATCGCGTTGGACAACTCGCGCACGTTACCCGGCCAGGAATAACGCTGCAACGCGGCAAGCGCTCGCT
Source organism: Candidatus Binataceae bacterium (assembly GCA_035294265.1). NCBI lineage: Bacteria > Candidatus Binatota > Binatia (SeqCode) > Binatales (SeqCode) > Binataceae (SeqCode) > Binataceae bacterium (SeqCode). Next base: position 23,949 of record DATGLK010000102.1, on the reverse strand, counting down.
GGCCTATCCCCTCGACCGGTTCCCCGCGACCCAACTGGCGGTTGAACAGGGCGATAAAATGCTCGACCAAGACAGGCACGTCCTCGATCCGCTCGCGCAACGGCGGCAAGCGCAGCATCGTGGCCTGGAGCCGATAGTAGAGATCCTGGCGCAGGATTTGAGCGCGCACTGCCTCTTCGGGATCGCGATTGGTCGAGGCTACCAGCCGCACGTCGATAGGGAGTTCGCGGGTCGCTCCTAGCGGTCGTACAGCACGCTCCTGAATCGCGCGTAGCAGCTTGGTCTGAGTCTCCGGGCTCATCTCGGTGATTTCGTCCAAAAACAAGGTCCCGCCTTCGGCGGCGCGGAACAGGCCCAAGTATTCGCTATTGGCCCCGCTGAACGCGCCCTTACGATAACCGAACAGCTCGCTTTCGATCAGGTCCTTGGGGAGGGCGGCGCAGTTGAAGGCAACAAAAGGTGCGGCGCGCCGAGGCCCGACTTCGTGCAGCGCCCGCGCGACCAACTCCTTGCCGGTACCGCTCTCGCCTACCACCAGCACCGTGCCGCTGGTCTTGCCGGCGGCTTCGATACGCTCGAACAGCGCCCGCATCGGTGCCGCCACCGAGATAATCCCGTGGAAGCTGGTGCGCTGCTCGCGCGGCAGCAACGCGGCCTCGCGCTCCAACCCGAGCAAGCGGGCGTCATGCCGTGCACTCCAGATCCGAAAATATGCGTCCACCAGCAAAATTATGCGAATATGGCTGAGCTGATCGAATTTGGTATAGACGTCTATTTGCCGCGAGGCGCCGGGGGGAAAGACCTCGCTCGCCGCCTGTTCGAAAAGTTGCAGCGAGGCAATGATTTCCTGCAAGGGAACGCCTCTTTCAGCGAGGGTCTCGCCCAGGCTGCGCACGTCCTGGGCATAGCGGTCCATATTTTTTTCCAGCAGGTCGTTCTTATTGCGAAACAGCGCCGGCTCGAAGATCTGAAAGAAATCGGCCTCGGATAAAGTGCGTTGGTCGCCGAAATGCAACGTGTAGAGTTGGTACCAGCGCGCGACCACTTCCGCGCGGCGATCCCGAAGTGCCAAAAAGATGTCGCGCATTTCCTCCAGGTCGTCGTCCCACAACAGATGAAAATGGCGAGGCGGAGCAGCTTGGGGCGCTTTCAGTTCCTTGGCGTATTCGCTGTTATGGCCGCTGCTTTTGGGCACGACGTTGGACTCAGAATGAACAACTAACATCTGATAGATCAAGGATCAAATGCCAGGATTAAAAGGCGCGACCGTCAAAAGAGCTCAGGCGATGAAGGGCGCCTGGAGGCCACGCTCCATATTCAGGCGGCATATTCCAAGGCGAGGTCCAACCATTGCCTGGCTTCGCCCCGCGCCGCAATCCGTTGAATATTGGGCAGTTCGGGCCGCAGGCTGGTTAACATTTGCAAGATGCCGCGCCAGGTGGCCTGGAAGCACTTGTAAAATTTCATGAGCTCTGGAACCTGGTGGTCGCCGGTGTTCAAAACGTAAGCCTCCAACAATCCCTGCGCCAGGTCCGAGCGCTTCGGCAACTCCAAATCGATAATAAGAGAGGCTAAATCGCCGGCCACATCCAAATAGCGCCTGCTTTCACTACAGTCGGCGCAATTGATGATGACGATCTTATCTCCGGTAAGACAGACTGATTTGCACCGCAAATCACCGTGACCCTCGCGCACCCGGCCGTCTCGAACCCGGTTGTCCAGGGATTGGCGATGGGAAATGATGTAGCGGCGCAGGTGGGCCTGCAACTGTTTAAGGCGCGCGCGCATCAGGCTGTCGGCAACCAGCTTTTGCGCTTCTTCCAGACTACCTACCAAACCGTAAAGCGCTTGTGCCGAACCCCACCGCTGCGCCTTAGCGGTCGTGGCACAGGCGTGAAAAGCGGCCAAGTGGCTGGCTAACAGCTTTACGTCGGTCAGGTTGACTGCGTCTTTGCTAAGCAGTCGGTCCAGCATCCGTTCGGCGGGCAAACGGCGCATCACGATCGCGAAATCGGTCACCTCGGATGCCGCAAGCTCGGTGGTTAGGGCATATGTGTTTTGGGTCGCGACGACGCCCTGCACGCCCAGGTAAATTTCGGGGGCCAGCCGCCGGTTCAGCTCAATCTCATCGCGGCAAAGCGCAAGACGCCGCGCCGGAGTAGTAGCGTCGATAAAGAAGAAACGGACCGGCTTCTTGATCTTGTATACACGATCTCCTGCGAATAGCAGCCAGGACCTCAAGCTATGACGTAATTCGACACTTTCGCACGGATGGGGATAAAAACCCGGCATCAGCATCGCGGCGATTAGCGGGTTTGGGAGTGCGGCCTCGCCCTTACCCCTCCCACCAGTCGATCTCCGCGGGTCGCTCAATGGCCACTTCCAACTTTCACTTTCAGGTGCTCAGAAAGCCAATCGCGTGCCAATAGCCGATTGCAAGCTGGTGACCTGCTTGCTTCTTTTTGGGCCGCTCGCTGTTCCCAAAGGCGCCAGCACGAAAAGACACAGTGGATCCGCTAGATGCGGCGCGTTGGTCGCAAGACGCGGTGGGGTGTGAATCGAACGCCATATTCGTACGGCGCCATAAGGCATCGCGGCCTCAATCGCGATTGCCGCCAAGGTCGACGAATTCGCGCTTAAATCGTTCGCGCCAGTCATCGCTGCCGCCAAATCGAAAAGGCGAAATCCGCGTCGTTGGGTTGGCGGTTGCCGACCACTTGGTTAATGCCAGCTAGAAGATCTAGCCGTAATCTAGCCTCAACTTGTGGCCTAGACCGTAGCATCGAGTTTTCGAAACAAAGACCAACGGTAAGGCCCAACGGGGATGCCGGGGGCGGGACTCGAACCCGCACGAGGTTTCCCTCAGAGGATTTTAAGTCCTCTGTGTCTACCGCTTCCACCACCCCGGCCCAGCTGTTTCTTTAAAGAAAGAATCTCCAGCCTCCTCTGCACCAAGCCGAGCCTCTGACGATCCTTGCGCCAAGGTAAACCGCAAAGCCACCACCTGCGCTCCAATCCCTAGCCGCAGTCGGCCCCTAACCGTTGCGTTGGTAAGATAGCATCCAGAAGGGCGAGGACGCACGAACCCGACGGCCTGAACTCGCGACCGGCCATGTCATTCCCGTGGGTGTTCCACTGGGAGGGAAAGCCGATCAAGGATTTCTACACCGGTTGGGACAAGGCTTGTCGCCTCGCCGGGTATCCGGACCGCGTCGCGCACGATCTGCGACGGACTGCGGCCCGCAACCTTGAGCGCGCTGGAGTCGCTCGATCCGCTGCTATGCGGATGACCGGTCATAAGACGGAGTCGATCTATCGCCGCTACGCCATAGTCGACGAAACGATGCTCCGCGAGAGCGCGGAGAAGCTGGCAGTTTACCACGCGACTGTCAGGAGCGATCTGCTATAGTCTAGCTGTTGCGCACCCAATTTTCGCTAACGTTCTAATCCGTCTGCTCTCTGCGACCCTCAAGCGGACGAAATTTTAAACACGCCGCTCTAGTCGATCGTTCGATCGTAGTGGCAAATCGACTTCTGACCGCGCTCGATTCGCGACAATGGCCGCGGTTCCCGCCGGCGATGCCGGCTGAGCGCGTCGTTCAAGGACGGGAGACCATCGAGCACCATGCGCGCATAGTCGATCTTCTGCGCCTCTGAAATCAGGGTCTCGGCGAGCAGGCGCGCGAGACCTCGGCCGCGGAAAATCAGGTCGAACCCAGTTGTGTCACTCATTACATTGAGTAAAAATACTCAGCGTGATGAGCAACACGTTGGAGACATTTCGGCGGCCTCAGGGTGCCGAGCTCACCCGCCGGCTCAGGGAGCCACGCCGGTACATCCAGGTGGTGGCGGGCGCCAGGCAGGTCGGCAAGACGACACTGGTTCAGCAGGTAACCGAAGGCCTCACCGTTCCCGTGCGTTTCGCGAGTGCCGATGAGCCAACCCTCCGCGGCGCTGACTGGATCGCTCAGCAGTGGGAGGCCGCACGCCTGTCGAGCGACCGGGGCGGCGGGATCCTCGTTCTCGATGAGGTGCAGAAAGCTGTCGGATGGTCCGAATCGGTGAAACGCTTGTGGGACGAGGACACCCGCGCGAAGCGGCCGCTCAAGGTGGTCCTCCTCGGCTCCGCGCCGCTGCTCGTCCAGCAAGGTCTCACGGAGAGTCTGGCGGGCCGTTTCGAGATTCTTCGCCTGCCGCATTGGTCTCTGGCGGAGATGCGGGAGGCGTTCGACTTCACGCTCGACCAATTTCTTTACTTTGGCGGCTATCCGGGCGCTGCGCCGTTGGCGAGGGAGCCAGATCGCTGGCGGCGGTATATCCTCGATTCCCTGGTCGAAACCACGATCGCCCGCGATGTGCTGCTGCTCACGCGCGTGGACAAACCGGCGCTGCTGCGACGCATGTTCGAACTGGGCTGCCGCTATTCCGGACAGGTGCTGTCGTACACGAAGATGCTCGGCCAGCTCCACGATGCCGGCAACACCACGACGCTCGCCCACTATCTCGAACTGCTGGGCGGAGCCGGCCTGGTCACCGGACTCTCCAAATTTGCGCGAGGTCCAGCTCGCCAGAAAGGATCGAGTCCGAAGCTGCAAGTCCTGAACACTGCTCTGATGACAGCGCAATCCGGGTTGTCTTTTGCGGAGGCGAAAGAGGAGCGCCAGTTCTGGGGACGACTGGTGGAGTCGGCAATCGGCGCTCATCTTGCGAACGCGGCGGCCGTCGACGAATGCGAACTCTTCTACTGGCGCGAGCGCAATCGTGAGGTGGACTTCGTCGCGCGTGCCGGGCGAACCTTGACGGCGATCGAGGTCAAGAGCGGCCGCGGCCGGGACACTTTTTCGGGACTGGCTTCGTTCGCGGAGTCCTTCAAGCCCGCGCGACAGCTTCTCGTTGGTGCCGACGGTATTCCACTCGAAGAATTTCTGTTAAAGCCGGTCAGCCATTGGGTCAGGCGATGACGGAAGTTTTTATGCAGGACGTCAGCGCCGTTTGACCACCACTCAATTGAGTGGTAGTGAACCATGACGTGGACGGCCTGACGCGAATTCAGGCAAGTGTGTTGGATGCCTTGCGCAAGCGGGCGGACGTGGGCAAGCCGCCGCCCACCTATCGCGAACTATGCGCGGAGTTCGGTTGGCGATCGACCGGAACTGCACGCGATCACCTGCGAGCTCTTGTTCGAAAAGGTTTCATCAAGACCACCGGCACGCATCGCAACATTCGGCTCCGCGACGACCGGCCACCGATTGCATTTGTGCCATTGTTGGGCCGTGTGGTAGCGGGCATCCCTGTCATCTCAGAGGAAGACGCAGAAGGGCACGTGGCCGTTCCTGCTGCGTGGGCCGGCAGAGATGCGTTGTTCGCGCTGCGTGTATCCGGCGACAGCATGCGAGATGCCGGAATCTTGGAAGGAGATCACGTCATTGTTCGCAAAACATCTACTGGGAACGATGGCGATATCGTGGTCGCGACCTTCGAGGGTGAGACAACTCTCAAACGTCTTCGTCTGCGTAGGAACCGCGTTAGCCTCGTCGCCGAAAACCCCGTGTATCCGCCAATCGAAGTCCGTAGTGAGGACCCCGTTATTCAGGGCGTGGTCGTTGGTTTGATGCGTTCATACCGGGTGAGTGCTTCTAGAGCGCGCAGGGCCGGCCATGGACTCGCTGGTGGGGTCGTCTCAGGGAGCGAATCGGCGTGAACCCGCGAAGACACCCTGACACACCCAGGAAAGGCCATCAGTTCGGCGGGAGTTGGACGGCTGCGAAACTCGAGTTGATCGCCAAATATCTTAGCAGCTACACAGCGGCACTGAAGGACAAACCATCGAAGCAACAACCGTTCAAAAAAGGTTACATCGACGCTTTCGCGGGCACAGGATATCGTGATGCTCGGCGAGGGGACGACGAGAACCCTTCGCAGGCATTGCTGCTGCCCGATCTGGCCGAGCAAGAGCCCCAGGAATTCCTTGACGGGTCCGCGCGTCTGGCCCTGAAGACAGAGCCTCAATTTGATAGCTACGTGTTTATTGAGCGTAGCGCGTCTAGATCGGCAAAGCTTGAGGCGCTCAAATTGGAATTTCAAGACCTCGCGAGTCGCATTCAGATCCGCGGAGGAGACGCCAACATCGAAATCCAGAAATTGTGCAAGAAGGACTGGAGTTCCCACCGGGCGGTGCTCTTTCTCGATCCCTATGGCATGCAGGTCGAATGGAAGACCATCGAGGCAATCGCGGACACGAAGGCGATGCCAATGCGCCCGATGCATCACTTCGAAGACGCGAAGGATGTAATCTACCGGCACGTCCCTGTGAAAGAGGTCGCTCATCGAATTGACGAAGATGGTTTGCGGCTTTCTCCATCGCAGCGGTGCGTCCAGCATTTGCGGCTGTAGCGTCAGACTGAACCCATTGCGATAGTTTTCTTGCCCCATGGCCTGGAGCCGCTCCGCCATGCGCTCCGCGTAACAATATTTGCAACCCGGGCTCAGCTTGGTGCAGCCGGTCACGGGATTCCATGTGGACTCAGTCCACTCTATTCCGGTGCCCTGAGCCATTAGCGTAATGCCTCCTTGAGTAGGTGGTTTGCTACACGTAGCGCAATTGGAGCGCCGTTTTGGTTACCAACCGCAAAACACAATAGGTAAAGTGGGCAGTTGCCGAATTTCGTAGGACCTTCGGATGATCCGCAACTCCAGCGAAAATGGAGCAGAGACGCTGATTGAAGTACCGACCTATTGTCTCTGTCGTTGCCTTGACGAGATGGTCCGCCTCGCCGAATAGCGTGGGCTCTCTCTCGACCCGATAAAACTCCTCGTACCAACTGTCAGTTCCGAGCAGGAGGTCGAGGCGCTTCTGCCATGATTCTGGAATGTCTCCCGACTTTGTGAGTAGGCGGTTCACCCCAATGCCAAGAGGGAACAGTATCCAGGGGTCTATCGCCTTCAATCGCCGAGGCTGTCTCTGAACAATTGTCAGCTCGGGAGGTCTGCATTACAGCGAACAGCCAAAGTCAGCCTCAATTTCACCGCGCGTCGCACTTGACATCATCGGGGTCGGGGGCTAAAAGGCCAAGCATGACACGCGATTGGGAATGCCGGGGGCGGGACTCGAACCCGCACGAGGTTTCCCTCAGAGGATTTTAAGTCCTCTGTGTCTACCGCTTCCACCACCCCGGCCCAGCCGTTCCCTTAAAGAAAGAATCTCCAGCCTCCTCTCCACCAAGCCGAACCTCTGACGTTCCTTGCGCCCAGGTAAACCGCAAAGCCACCAGCTGCGCTCCAATCCCTAGCCGCAGTCGGCCCCTAGCCGTTGCGTTGGTAAGATAGCATCCGGAAGGGCAAGGACGCCAAGGCGCTCCCAAGGTCGAGGCGGAGGGCTAGGACGGCGCTGGCGCTACGATGGCGGTGGGGGCGCTGGGACGCCATCCCAAGTGGAAAGATGGCTGGGAAGAGAGCAGTTCAGCGGGTTGACAAGCGGCCGACGCTGATTAGTTTTCTGGTACCGGCGGGCTGAACTGCGGCGTGCCGATGGGTTCAAAGGGTGCAGTAGTGGATTGCCGGCTGTGGGTCGGTTAGATTAGAGGTAAGGTCTCTTCTAATGCCAATTTACGAGTACCAGTGCGAGCGATGCGGAGTGTTCGAGGTCACGCAACGAATCACTGAAGATCCACTCAAACGCTGCCCGACCTGCAAGGGCAGGGTCCATCGGCTCATCTCCAATACCTCCTTCATGCTCAAGGGGACCGGCTGGTATGCCACCGACTATGGCCGTTCCTCCAGTGGCACCGATAGCAAGAGCGGCAGCAAAGAAGCCGTCAAAGATTCATCCAACAGCGAAAGCGGTTCCAAGACCGAAGCTGTGGCCGCGGACAAGAGCGCTGCCCCGGCCAAGGCTAGCAGCGACGCTTGAGCGGCGATAATACCTAAACCTGTAGCGCAGATTTTGCGACACGCGGATAGCCTGAATATGGCCTAATGGACCTTGGCGAGATTGCTGCTCTGAGTTTCGTAGGCCTGCGCGGGGAGCGGAGTGGCGCGGGCCTCGTCCAATTCATGTTCGATAGCCTGCTCGGCGATGCGCCGGCGCAGAATTTGGGAGCGCGGGATGCGCAGCACGACTTCGCGACACGCCTCATCTTCGGCGCGCGCGATGTTGACGTCGCGCATGTCAATCAAGGTTTGGGCGGAATTCAGCGCCATGTCGATCGGATCGATGGCGGGCATCGGATTGACGTGATAGCGGCCGCCTTCGAAGCTGATCAGGGTCTGGCCGTTGCCGGTTGAGACGATGCGGCCGGAGATACTGACTTCTTCGGCCGAGATCAGAAAGAGGTAATACGACTCGTAATGGGTGACGGTGCCATAGACCACCGCGTCGGCATCAAGCCAGCGGCCCAGTTGCTGGGGCTTTAACTGCATCAGCTTGGCGCCGTTGTCGATCCCATGCTCGGCCAGCACGGCATCGACCGCCAGCGTATTGAGCACGATGAATTCGCGCTGGGCCAGGTAACCCTCCATGAAATGGCGCAGCCGCTGCGCATCGGTCCAGGCCCAGCGGTCACGCTCTTCTCGGTTGCGAAGAGTGACGGGCACCTTATCCACTACGTACTGCGCGCTGCCGTCGTCCACGAACGGCAAAACCGCGATCCGCTCGGGTGGTTGGTTCAGGTAGTTCGGCGAGACCGTTACTTTGAGCTTGCCTGGGTCCAGCTCTACCAGGCGATCCCACCAGGTCTTCCGTCCGTGGGTTTGCGCGTAATAAGGCTTTTGGAAAAAAGGGCGCGCCTCCGCATCCTGCTGAGTGACATTGGCGCATCCCGCCAACGCGGCCAAGATGAGCAAAACTACCAGCCGAGCGCGATACACATAACGCATCATCTAACTCTTAAGGTCTTTGAACCTTTCGTCCATCGCGGCTTGGTCTTTTGCTTTCCACATCTGGCTCACACCGCCAGAGTAGTCTAGCATTCCAAAGGTTTGGATCGAGCACCCTAACTGCCCGCATTGGTGGGCAATACTTCGGTGTTTTTGGGCGGATAGCGGAGTCCAGCGACGATGCGTGCGATAGTGCTGAAACCAGCGGCGGCGGGCGCGGTGGGACGGCTTAGCCTGTGCACGGATTATCCGCGTCCTCGGCCGGGTGCCGGTGAAAGCCTGGTGCGAGTGCGGATGGCGGGAATTTGCGGCACGGATCTGGAACAGATTCGCGGCTACATGGGATACAGCGGCGTGCCTGGCCACGAGTTCGTGGGCGAGGTGGTTGAAAGCGCCAACGATGTGCTGATGGGCCGGCGGGTGGTGGGCGAAATCAACGCCGGATGTGGCGTTTGTCAAGCCTGTCGAGCAGGCCTAGCTCGTCATTGCCCCACGCGTACAGTGCTGGGAATCCTGGGGCGCGACGGCGCCTTCGCCGATTATCTTTGCTTGCCCGACGTCAACCTCCGGCCTGTGCCCGACACGCTTTCGGACCAGATAGCGGTCTTTACCGAACCGCTCGCTGCGGCACTGGAGATTTTTTCCCAGACCACGATCGCACCCTCCGCTCGGGTCGCAATTCTGGGCGACGGACGGCTGGGTGCGATGGTGGGACTGGCGATGGCCGCGCACGGGCTGAATGCGGTTGTGGGCGGCCATCATAAGGACAAGTTGGAACGCCTGGCTCGGATGGGGTTGGCGGTCGAAGAGCAGCTTGACCTGCGCCCGGGTTTCGACGTGGTGGTCGATTGTACTGGCAGCGCAGCCGGTGTGGCGCGTGGCCTGGCACTGGTGCGCCCGCGCGGGAAGCTCATCCTTAAGACCACGGTGGCCTCTTACCCCGCTCTCGACTTGGCGCCGGTCGTAATCAATGAGGTCGAGCTACTAGGATCACGCTGCGGCGAGTTCGAACCGGCGCTCGAGCTACTGGCCTCGGGTCGAATCGATCCGGGGCCGCTCATCGCCGAGACCTTTGCGCTGAGCGAAGGATTGACCGCATTTGAGCTGGCCGCCGCTCCCGCGACCTTCAAGGTCCTGCTGAGCGTTACCTGAAGTGCCACGTTCCTTACGCGCCGCCACCTCCGCCCCGCTCGTGGTAGGAGTCGATACTGGAGGCACCTTCACCGACGTGGCCGCCGTGATCGACGGCCACGTCGTGGTCCACAAGCTGCTTTCCACACCCGCGGATCCGGCGCGCGCGGTCTTTGCGGGCCTCAAAGCATTACTGGGCGATCGTGCGCCGGCGCTGCTGACCTACAGCTCGACGGTAGCCACCAACGCTCTGCTGGAGGGGCGGGGCGCGCGCGTGGCCCTGATCACCAACGCTGGTTTCGAGGATCTGATCGAAATCGGGCGGCAAAACCGCACCGACATCTACGCCCTGTCGCCCACGCGTCCGGCAGCGTTGGTTCCGCGCGCATTGCGCTTTGGGATCGAGGAGCGCACTTTATTCGATGGCCAGCTCGCGCGCCCGCTGGAGCGGGAGGCAGTGCGCGCGCTGATTGGCAGGCCGGCGCTGGCGCGGGCTGAGTCCTTTGCGGTTTGCCTGCTTCACAGCTACGCCAATCCGCACAGCGAATCGCTGATTGCCAAGGAGTTGGCGCCATTGGGCCGGCCGCTATCGGTGTCCCATCGTCTGCTACCCGAGTATCGCGAGTTCGAGCGGCTTTCGACCACCGTGATCAATGCCTACGTGGCGCCGCTGATGGCGGCCCATCTTACTCGCCTGGAGCGCGAGGCCGGGGCACGTCGCTTGCGCATCATGCAATCTGATGGCAACGCAATCGGGGTTGAATTGGCGCGCGAGGAGCCGGTGCGCACGATTTTGTCCGGGCCGGCGGCGGGGGTGGTCGGCGCGGCGCGTCTCAGCCGCGCGTTTGGCGTCGAGCGCTTCATCACCTTTGACATGGGGGGGACTTCCACCGACGTGTCTCTGTACGATCGGCACGCCAGCGTACGCGCGCTGAGCTATCCGGCCGGCTACCCGGTGCGCACCCCGGTTATTGATATCCACACCGTGGGCGCGGGCGGCGGCTCGATCGCGCAGATCGACGAGGGCGGTTCGCTGAAGGTCGGCCCCCAAAGCGCGGGTGCTGATCCCGGTCCCGCCTGCTACGGGCGCGGCTTGGAGCCGACGGTAACCGACGCCGACCTGGTGGCCGGACGGCTGGTGGCAGAGCGATTCTTGGGCGGACAGATGAAGCTTGCGCCGGGCCGGGCCGAGCAGGCGCTGGGCAAACTAGCCGCCGCGATGGGGGTGGCGCCGACACGCGCCGCGCAGGGCATAATCGAAGTGGTCAATGCCAACATGGCGCGCGCGGTGCGCCTGATCAGCGTGGAGCGCGGTTTCGACCCACGCCAGTTCGCGCTACTTGCGTTCGGCGGCGCGGGGCCAATGCATGCCTGCGAGCTGGCGCGCGAGCTGGGAATTGGCCACGTGATTTTGCCAAACAATCCGGGTCTGCTCTGCGCTTTGGGTGCCTTGGGCGCGCCGTTGGGACGCGAATACGCGCTCACGGTGCGCGCCACGCAGCCGCGCTATCACGAATTGATGCGCCAGGCTCAGCCGTTGCTGGCGCGCGCCCGCGCTGAGCTAGCCGGCGAAGGCGTGCGGGTGAGGCCCGAGTTGTCGCTGTGGGCCGACATGCGCTATCGCGGCCAAGCCTATGAGATCAAAGTCGCGCTTGAGCCCGACTTTCGCGAGCAGTTCCATCGCGCCCACGAGCGCGCCTTTGGCTATGCCGCCCCCGAGGCGTCAGTGGAGGTAGTCAATTTGCGCTTGCGCGCCAGCGCGACCGAATTCACCCCGCCGATGGCGCCAATCGCACGCGCGCGCGTGGCGCCGCCGTCGATCGGGCTAGCGTCGGTCCTGATCGGCAAGGCTGCGCGCCGCGTTCCGATCTATGAGCGTGCCAGCCTGGGCGCGGGCTTGCGTTTGCGCGGGCCGATGCTGGTGGTGGAGTTGAGTGCTACGGCCTACGTGGCGCCCGAGTTCAGCCTGAGGGTTGACGGCTATGGCAACTTGCATTTGGAGGAGCGATGAAGCTGGACGCGGTCGCGTTGGAAGTGATGAGCAACCGCCTGGCCGCTATCGCCGAGGAGATGGGCGTGGTGCTGGGACAAACCGGCTACTCGCCCAACATCAAGGAGCGCCGCGATTTCTCCTGCGCGCTGTTTGACGGCGGCGGCGAGATGGTGGCGCAGGCGGCCCATCTGCCGGTCCATCTCGGATCCACCCCGCTCTCCGTGCGCGCCGCCATTCACCATCTCACGCTCAATCCGGGCGACGTCGCCGTGCTCAACGACCCCTTTGCGGGCGGCACCCATTTGCCTGACCTAACGATGGTCGCCCCGGTCTTCGCCGCGCGCACTCGTCGGCCGTTGGGTTTCGTAGCCAACCGCGCCCATCATGCGGATATCGGTGGGATGGCGCCGGGCTCGATGGCGCTAGCCACGGAAATTTATCAAGAGGGGTTCCGCCTGCCGCCAGTCAAGCTGATTGTCGGCGGCCGGCCCGCACGCGACATCTTCGAGCTATTTTTTGCCAACACGCGCGGTCGCGAAGAGCGCGAGGGCGACCTGCGGGCGCAGCTCGGCGCGTTGGCGATCGGCCGCCGCCGCTTGCTGGAGTTGGTGCGGTCGCATGGCCGTGCTCCAGTCGTTACCGCGATGGAGGAGCTGAAGGATTACGCAGCTCGGTTGATGAGTGCGGCACTGGCCAAGCTCAAGCCCGGGCGCTACCAGGCCGAGGATTTTCTCGATGACGACGGCTTCGGCAGCGGGCCGATCCGGCTGGCGGTAAGCATCAAACTTCAAAACGGTTCAGCCTGGGTCGATTTCACCGGCAGCGCGCCGCAGGTGCGCGGGCCGCTCAACGCCAATCTGGCCATTACCCGCTCGGCGGTCTTTTATGTGATGAAATGCGTGGGCGCGGCGGCGGTCCCGCCCAACGAGGGACTGATGCGCGCGGTCGAGGTGATCGCGCCAGCGGGCACGGTGGTCAACGCGCGGGCGCCGGCGGCGGTGGCTGGCGGTAACGTGGAGACCTCGCAGCGGCTGGTGGACGTGCTTTTCCGCGCGCTGGCGCCGGCGCTACCAGAAAGAATTCCTGCCGCCAGTTCGGGTTCGATGTCCAACCTCACGATCGGTGGCTACGATCGATTTCGCAACCGCTCGTTTTCCTATTATGAGACCATTGCTGGCGGTGCCGGCGCCGCCTTCGGTCATCCCGGTGCCTCGGGTCTGCATACCCATATGACCAACACCCTCAACACTCCGATCGAGGCCTTGGAGGCTTATTATCCACTGCGCGTGAGTCAATACCGCATCCGGCGCGGCTCGGGTGGTGGCGGGCGGTTCGCGGGCGGCGATGGGCTCGTGCGCGAGGTCGAGTCGCTGGTCGATGCTGACGTGAGTATGCTTAGCGAGCGGCGGAAATTGGCGCCGTGGGGTTTGGAGGGCGGTGGGCAAGGGCGCCCGGGCCGCAACTGGATTATTGATTCCAGGGGCCAATGCCGCCCGATGGCGGGGAAGTTCAGCGTCCATCTAGCAGCCGGCAGCAAAATCCGAATCGAGACCCCGGGCGGCGGGGGCTGGGGCGCACCCCAGCGGTAGAAGTGCGCCCATGTCCGCTACCCCGTGGCTTCGTCTCGGCTGCCTGTGAGTAAGGCACATTTCGCGGTCGCGGAACCGGGGCCGAGATGAAGACTCAAGATCGCCAATGTGGCTGGATCCGTTGGCGCGGGCGGCCCTGCTAACGGATAGGCTGGAGCTGGCCGCCTGCCTCGCTAAGACTATGGGCTGAGGAATCGCGATCACGCCCAGACTTGGGCGGCACGTTTGCTCGGTGCGGAATATCGAAGTTCGTCTTTACGCCGTAAGCGCGGTGCGCAAGCCGCGCAGAAAGTAGGTAGTCATTAACCCCTTGCCTTTGATCTCGATCTGGCCGCGCGGCTCCAGCTCGAATTCCTCGCCGAGCAGGGCGTAGGTCTGCGGCGAGATCTGAATCCGGCCGGGCAGGCCCTGCGATTCCATTCGGCTGGCGATGTTCACGGTGTCGCCCCAAATGTCGTAGCTGAACTTGTGGGTGCCGATGATGCCCGCCACCACCGCTCCCGAATGTAGTCCCAGGCGCAGTTCCAGTTCACCGTAGCGCTTACGATATTCCCCGCTCAGATCGAGCATCCGCAGCGCCATCCGCGCCATCACCGCGGCATGATCCGAGCGCGGCTGGGGCAGTCCCGCTACCGCCATGTAGGCATCACCGATCGTTTTGACCTTCTCCACGCCCAGTTCGAGCGAGAGCCGATCGAAGCTGGAAAAGATGTCGTTAAGCATCTCGACCAGTTCGGTGGAAGCCATGCGCGCCGAGCGGGGAGTGAAGTTTACGATGTCGGCGAACAGCACGGTTACGTTCTGGAAACGATCGGCAATAGTGGTTTCGCCCGCCTGGATGCGATCCACGATAGGGCGGGGCAGAATATTGAGTAAAAGGTTGTCGGAGCGCTGCTTTTCAACGCGTAGATCCGCCAAGTAGGCTTGTTCGCGGTCGCGCAGATGCTTCCTTTCCAATGAACTGCCGATGCGAGCCTGGAGCAGGATGGGATTGAAGGGCTTGGGCAGGTAATCCTCGGCTCCGGCTTCGATACAACCCACAATGGAATCGATTTCGTCCAGAGCCGAAATCATGATTACAGGGATATGCCGGCGTTGGGCGTTGGCCTTGACCCGCTGCAAGACTTCAAAACCGCTCAGCCCGGGCATCATCAAGTCGAGCAGAATCAGATCGAACTCCTGCGCGACGATCAGTTCCAGCGCCTGCGCGCCGTCGGCTGCGGTACTGATCCGATGGCCGTCGCGACTGAGCCGGCGCGAGAGCAGTTCACGATTGGCGGCGGTATCGTCCACTATCAGGATGCGGCTGGGTTGAGGGCGATTGGCGCGAGTCGATCCTGCCATCGATTGGATGGTGCGCCGCGCCGCTTCGGCGCGTTCCGCCAAGCGAACCTGCGGCTGGGGCAGTTCGCCGCCGCCTTCGTCGGTTTCGCGCAAAGTAAAATCGACCAGTGCGTCGATGTCGGACAGCAATTTCAGCGCGGCTTCCAAAAGCTTGTTCAAGTCGGCGGCCAGCGCGCTGGCGCCGCGCTCCTGCTCATCCTCCAGGAGCATTTCGGCGTAACCCTTGATTGCGTTGATAGGATTGCGCAGGTCATGTTGAAGTTGGCGGCGGAAGCCGGCGAAATCGCTTTGCGCAGCGCGGTGCGCGATCGCCGCGGGGTCTAGCAGCCCTTCGATTAGGGCGTGCAGATCGGCGCCGGCCTGGCGGATCCGCTCGAGGTCGTCGAGCACCTCGCGTGGACCACGACTGGCGGCGTCCTCTAACATTAGTTCGGCATAACCGTAAATTGCCGCCGCTGGCGAGCTGAACTCTTGCCGCACGTAGGCCAAAAGCGCCCGCTGCAGGCGCCAGGCAACCTCGTTGGCGGCGTCAGCCATCGCTCTCCCTTCAGGCGCGCGCCAACAGCACTTCTATCTTGCCCAACAGGCGCTCCAGGTCGATGGGCTTGGTGTCGTAGTCGTCGCAGCCGGCTTCCAGCGCGCGCTCCCGATCCCCGCTCATCGCATGAGCGGTGAGCGCGATCACCGGGGTGGCGCGAGTCTGCTCGGCGTTCTTAATGCGACGGGTGGCCTCCCAGCCATCGATTCCAGGCAGACTCATGTCCATCAGGATGAGGTCTGGAGCCTCCGAACCGGCCAGCTCGACTCCCTGCAGGCCGTCAATCGCCGAGACCACGGTGAAGCCTTTGCGCACCAAGCGGCGCGAGAGCATGTCGCGGTTCATTTCGTTGTCTTCGACCAGCAGAATTTTGGCCATTACTTCCTCGACGTAGGCTCAGGTTAAGGCCGCCGCCCGCCGTGCGCCGGCGCGCAGGACCTCGCGGATAGCAACGCGGATGTCGACCACGCCCTCGCCCTTGGCGACGATGCGATGGGTAATTCCCCGGAGCAGGTCGACATCGGCGGCGCTCAGTTGTTTGGCGGTTACCACGATGACCGGAATGGCGCGCCCCTCGGGCATCCCGCGCAAGCGGTCGAGAAACTCGAAGCCGTCCATCACGGGCATCATCAGGTCGAGCAGAATCAGGGCCGGTGGGGGATTGTGCGCGAGCCACTCTAAAGCCTGGGCGCCGTCGGCAGCTTCGGCCACCTGCAAGTTCATTCGCTCCAGGAGGCGGCGGGCGACCTCGCGCGCGGGCTCCTCGTCATCGACCACCAGGATCGGACCACGGGCGCATTCGCCGCAGTGTTGACGCAAAACCGCGGCCAGCCGCTCGCGATCCACCGGTTTGGTCAGGTAATCGGCGGCGCCCAACGACAGCCCCATCCCGCGCTCATTTAGGATGGAGATCATGACCACCGGAATGTTGCATAATTCGGCGTCGGCCTTGAGTGCGCCCAACAATGACCATCCGTCCATCTGAGGCATCATGACGTCCAAAGTAATCGCATCGGGGCGGGTCTCGCGCGCCATCGCCAGTGCGTCGCGTCCCGAGCTGGCGTGGAGCACGCGAAAGCCCTCGCGGGCCAGCATCGTACCCAGCAGATCGTGCGAGGCCCAGTCGTCGTCCACGATCAGTACCGTGCTGGCTCCGGTTTCGTCGCCGCCGGGCGCCGTGCTGCCGTCCGCTAGCGACAGCTCGGGTTGCGTGGCGACCTTGGGCACCACCGGCAACAGCAGGGTGAAGGTCGAGCCAATCCCCGGTTGGCTACTGACCAGCACGTCGCCGCCCAGCATGCGGGCGAAATGGCGGGTAATTGCCAGCCCCAGGCCGGTGCCGCCGAATTTGCGCGTGGTCGAGGAGTCAGCCTGGGTGAAGGCCTGAAACAACTTGCTCATCTGTTCGGCGGTCATGCCAATACCGTTGTCGCTGACCCGAAACTGAATGCGCTCGTCCTGGCCGCCGTTGAGCCGTGCTACCGACAGTGTGACCTTGCCGTCCTTGGTGAATTTGCAGGCGTTGCTCAAGAGATTGAGCAGGGCCTGCTTGACCTTGGTCAGATCGGTTTCCATCGAACCCAACCCGGGGGGGCAGTCAAGCTCCAACTGGTTGCCGTTTTTGGCTGCCTGCGGCGCTATCAAACTGTGCACTTCCCCTACCAGGGTGGCGATGTCCACCGTCTCTACGAACAGCTCCATCTTGCCCGCTTCGATTTTGGACAGATCCAGGATGTCGTTGATCAGGCCCAACAGATGCTTGCCGGCCGTCTCGATCTTCTGCAGATCGGGTAGATAATCCTGTTGCCCCTCGTCGCTGGCGGTCTCCTGCAGCATCTGGCTGTAGCCGATGATCGCGTTGAGCGGTGTGCGCAGCTCGTGGCTCATACTGGCCAGGAATTCCGACTTCACTCGATTGGCGCTCTCGGCGGCGTCGCGGGCCTGTTGGATCTGAACTTCGGCTTGCTTGCGCTCACTGATGTCGGAGAGGCTGGCGATCACGGCCGGGCGGCCCTGAAAGTCAAACGGCACGCGCCGAATCATGATCCAGCGCTCCTGCTCGTGGCGGGTGCGCAGGCGGAACTCCAGCCCGTCGTGGGTTTGATTGTTGCTCAAAATATCCACGAAAGCGCGGCCGTCTTCAGGCCTGGCAAAGAGTTCGGCCAGCGGCCTGCCAGCACAGTTTTCGGGGGCGATTTCCAGCAGCTCGCCGAAGCGTGGATTGATGTGGCGCACGCTGTGATCGGCCAGGTCCATGATTACCAGAGCCACCGGCGAGGCGTTATCGATTGCGCGAAAACGCTCCTCGTCCTCGCGCAACTGAGCCTCGGTCTTCTTGCGTGCGGTGATATCGGCATAGATGAAGATGAAGCCGCCGCCAGCGATCGGATAGCGGCGCACCTCGATCGTGGCGCCGTCGGCGGCGCGCGCGCGTTCGCGCACCTCGGGCTTGTCCAGCGCCGCCACCTGACCCTTGATCAACTGGTCGAGGTCCTGGTCGCCGAAACCGCCTCGCTCGCCGATGTAGCGCAGGTATTCTTCGAAGGTGATGCGGTTGTCCAGCAACTCCTGGGGAACAGGAATGGCGAGATATTCGCGAAAGCGTTGATTGTAGGTGACCAGCCGATGCTCGGCATCGAACATCGCCACACCTTCGGCCATGTTTTCCAGGGTGGCGCGCAGCTCGGTTTCGCGCTTGACCAGAGCTTGGGTGCGCTCCTCGATGATTCGCTCGAGCCGGCGCGGGGCTTGAGCTTGTTCCTCCTGATATTCGGCGATCGCCTTGGCCACGGTGCCGATTTCGTCGCCGCGGCTGGCGGGAAAATGGCCTGCCACCGTACCAGCGCGCACCGCATCGCGCATCCGCAGCAGGGGCGCCACCAGCACCAAGCCGCCGGTCAGCGTGGCCACCAGCGTGACGCCTAGCGCGATCAGCAACATCGCCGCGATGTTGTCCAGAACCATACGGTGCACTTCGCGGTCCAGTTGCGAGCTGTCGAAGCGGGCCACTACCGTCATTGCGGGGTTGTCAAAGCGCCACAGCACGTTCATCCGGCGGCCGTTCTCGCTGAAGATTGGTTGTCCGGGTGCCATGCTGCTGGAGACCTGCGGGGCGTCGGAGGCGTTGGCGACTTGCCGCCCCTTCTCGTCGAAAAAGGTCAGGCCGACCAGATGGGCGTGACCGATCGACAGCCGACCCAACTGTCCCACTTGCAGGGCGCTGACGGGCGCGGGCAGCATACTGATGATCGAGTCGAGCAGTTGACGGCCACCGTTTTCCAACCGCCGGATTGCCACCGTGCGGTCGTGCCGCATCATAGGGACAAGAAGGACGAGTTCAGGGATAAGCACGCTTGCGAAGACAGTTATTGCGAGCCGGCGACAAATCCGGCTGGACATGACTGACAGAAGTCTTCGCATTTGAGATTCCCTGAAGTTTAGCAGATTCGCTGTAAACGGCCGTTTAGTTACGGTTCCAAACCGCCGAAACAAGCGCCAAAAGGCCTCACGTTTTTCAATTGCTTAGCTTTAAAGAACCTGAACTGATTTTTCAACCATAGCATGCGGTATTCCGCTCAGACGTGGATGGCGGCGCTTCCCTCGCGCCTGCCCGATGCGCTAAGAAGGCAAACAGGCAGCTCCAGATCCTCCAAGGAGGCTTGTGCGATGGCTACCCCACGAGAAAGCGAAATTCTGACCCGGGTAGGTCCGGGCACGCCGATGGGCAATCTGATGCGCCAGTACTGGATTCCCGCGGCGATGAGTTGGGAGCTGGCTGCCGATGGGGATCCGATGCGCCTGATGCTGCTGGGCGAGCGGCTGATCGCCTTCCGCGACAGCACGGGGCGGGTGGGCGTGATGGACCATCGCTGCCCCCATCGCTGCGCCTCGTTGTTTTTCGGCCGTAACGAGCAGGGCGGCTTGCGTTGCGTCTATCACGGCTGGAAATTCGGCGCCGACGGAAGCTGCTTGGAGATGCCCAATGTGCCGCCGGAATACGATTACAAGCACAAGGTGCGGGCCCGGGCTTATCCGGTGCACGAGCAGGCCGGCCTTATCTGGGTGTACATGGGGCCGCGCCCGCAGCCGCCCGCCTTTCCCGCGATGGAGCCTTTTCTGCTGCCCGAGAGCGAGTTGGAGCTAGGCTTCACCCAGCGCGAATGCAATTACCTGCAGGCGCTGGAAGGCGATATCGACACCACCCATCTGAGCTTCCTGCACCTGGGCGGGATCAAGGCCGAGGAGCTGGCCGCCGGCGATATCAACCGTTTCACCGTCGCCAATCGCCAGGCCGAACTCCACGTGCGCCGCGCCTCATGGGGCACTATGTATGGGGCTCGCCGCGAGGTTGACGGCAAGGTCTATTGGCGCTTCGCTCAGTTTCTCTTCCCCTTCTGGACCATGATTCCCACCGGCAATCTGGCCGAGCATGTCTTCGCTCGCGGCTGGGTGCCGATGGACGATACGCATACCATGATAGTGCGGATGGTGTGGAAGGGCGGACCGCGGGTGCCGCGGCTGTTGCGCGACGGCCGCGCCGCCGCCGGTACTCGCGCCAGCATGACCTATCTACCCAACAGCACTGATTGGTTTGGTCGCTGGCGGGTGGCGGCCAACGCCGGCAACGACTATCAGATCGATCGTGAGTCGCAGCGCACCAACAGCTTCACTGGAATCGACGGTATCCCGCTGCAAGATCAAGCGGTTACCGAGAGCATGGGGCCGATCACCGATCATTCCTGGGAGCATCTGGGCCATAGCGACGTGATGATTATCCAGACCCGCCGCCGCCTGCTTGAGGCGGCGGTGGCGCTGGAGCAGCAGCAAGTGGTGCCGCCGGGAGTCGAGGACCCCGAAATTTTTCTCGCCGCACGCGGCGGCGATTTTGCCCTTGAGCAAGACCTCGACTGGCTGGAGGCCTATGCGGGACAAATGCGCCGTGCCGTTGATCCTACCGGTCGCCTGGTTGATCCCACTGGCCGCTTGCAGGTGGAGGAAACGGCGCCCCAGGCGCAGCCCATGCATGCCAAGTAGCGAGCGGCTCGCGAGGATGGATTTAGTTTCATCCCCTTCGGTCTTGGCGGCCTGTAACGCAGCCGCGGCGGCGTGCGCCGCGGGGCGGTTTGCGGCCGTTGGAGCTCTCTAGATCGGATGGCTGAGTCGGCAAGCCTGCAGGAATTGGCGACCCGCGCCGAAGCGCTGCGCGAACAGATCCGCCATCATAACTACCGCTACTACGTGCTCGACGATCCCGAGGTCAGCGACGCCGAGTACGATGCCCTGATGCGCGAATTGCAGACGCTGGAGGCGGCCCATCCCGAATTAGCCACGCCCGATTCGCCCACCCAGCGAGTGGGCGCTATGCCCAGCGAGAAATTCGCCGTCGTGGTTCATCGCAAGCCGATGCTCTCGCTGGCCAACGCGATGGACGCCGAGGAGGTGCGCGAGTTCGACCGCCGCGTCAAACGGCTGTTGCGTCGCGAGGAGGAGCTGGAATACGTCGCCGAAATCAAGCTGGACGGCCTGGCGGTCGAGCTGGTGTACGAACATGGCCGCTTGGTGAGCGGTTCCACCCGCGGCGATGGGGTCAACGGCGAGGAAGTCACCGCTAACCTGCGCACGATTCGATCGATCCCGTTGCGCCTACACGCAGGCGGCGGAACTTCGGTGCCACGCCTGCTGGAAGTGCGCGGCGAGGTGATCTTGCCGCGCGCCGCGTTTGCCCGTCTCAACGAAGCCCGGGTCGCGGCCGGCGAGCCGCCCTTTGCCAACCCGCGCAACGCCGCCGCCGGCTCCCTGCGCCAGCTCGATCCCAAGGTGACCGCCGCCCGTCCGTTGGACATCTTCTGCCATTCGCCGGGCTTGATCGAGGGGCTGCGGGTCGATTCGCAATGGGAGTTTCTGCAAGCCTGCAAGGCGCTGGGTCTGCGCGTCAATCCGCTCTCGCGCCTGTGCCACGGAATCGACGCGGTGCTGGAGTACTGGGATGAGATCACCGGGCGGCGCGAGGATTTACCCTACGACGCCGACGGGGTGGTGGCCAAGGTCAATTCCTTCGCCCTACAGGAGCAGTTGGGTGAAGTTTCGCGCTCGCCGCGCTGGGCGGTGGCCTACAAGTTCAAGGCCCAGCAGGCGCGCACGCTGCTCAACGGGATCGAGGTTTCGGTGGGGCGCAGCGGGGTGCTGACGCCAGTGGCGCAGCTCGAACCGGTGGCGCTAGGCGGGGTGACCATCTCCAGCGCCTCGCTCCACAACATGGATGAAATCGAGCGCAAAGATATTCGGGTCGGCGACACCGTGATCGTCGAGCGCGCGGGCGACGTGATCCCTTACATCGTGGGCGTGGCCCAGAGGGCGCATCCGCGCGCGCCGCTGTTCAAGATGCCGCGCCACTGCCCGGTGTGCGGCAGCACGATCGTGCACGAGCCCGAGGAAGTCGCCTACGTTTGCGTCAACGTCAATTGTCCGGCACGGATGCGCGAATCGATCCGTTACTTCGCCTCCAAGGATTGCCTGGATATCGAGGGGCTGGGGGACAAGCTGGTGGCGCAGTTGGTGGAAAAAGGGATGGTGCGCGAGCTGGCCGATATCTACCGCCTGACGGAGGGGGACCTGGCCGGTTTGGAGCGGATGGGGTCTAAGAGCGCGCGCAACCTTGTGGCCAATATCCAGCGCTCGCGCCACACCTCGCTGGAGCGGTTGATCAACGCCCTGGGCATCCGCCACGTCGGCGAGCACACCGCGCGCCAACTCGCGCGCCATTTCCGCGACCTTGACAAGCTGCGCCATGCCTCGGTGGAGGAGCTGACCGCGGTGCGCGACATCGGCCCCGAGGTTGCCCGCAGCATCACCGAGTATTTCGCCGAGCCCCGCAACCGCGCTGCCCTCGATCGGCTGCTGGCGGCAGCCAACTTCGAGCTGGCCTTACCGCCCCAAGCCCCAGCGGGCAGCGCCTTGCGCGATAAGAGCATCGTTCTGACCGGCAGTCTGAGCAAATGGACCCGAGCCCAGGCCCAGGAGAAGATTGTCGCCGCCGGCGGCCACGTTAGCAACGCGGTCAGCCGCAAGACCGATTACTTGGTCGCGGGCGAAGGTCCGGGATCGAAACTGGGCAAGGCGCGGGAGGCCGGGGTCAGAATCATTTCCGAAGACGAACTGGAGGAGCTGCTCAGCACGCGATGAGCGAGACTGGGGAGCAGTTGCGCCTGCACCTGTTGATTAGCGGCCGCGTGCAGGGGGTGTTTTTTCGCGCCGCCGCGGCGCACGAGGCCCAGGGCTTGGGGCTGCGCGGCTGGGCTCGCAATCTGGCCGACGGTCGAGTAGAGATCGAGGTGGAAGGAAGCGCTGCCCAGTTGCGGATGTTTCGGGCCTGGGCCAATCAAGGACCGCCGACGGCGCGGGTGGACGCAGTGGAGGAGCGATGGTTGGAGGCGGCGGGAATGGCGGCGGGATTTGTGGTGCGGTGAGGGCCGGGGGCGTGGCGGCGAGCAACGTCTTTTAACAAAATCTGCCGTTGGTTATAATCAGCATGACAGACAAAGCAGGCCACGCTTGCTCGCCATGCGTGGGGCTTGGCCCAGCCCTAAAGGACGTATTCCAGCAATCAGCAAAAACCCCGCCAACGGGGGATCTAAAGGGAGAGTAGAGCGATTATGGCTGTACCACCGGAGACGGCCCAACAGGCGCCCGCGGGCGGCCTGCACAAGCCGGTCGAGACGCGACCTCAAATCGTCATCCGTTTCGTCGGCGACTCGGGCGATGGGATGCAACTGGCTGGGATGCAGTTCACTACCGAGTCGGCGCTGGCAGGTAACGATATCGCGACCTTGCCCGACTTCCCCGCCGAGATTCGCGCCCCCGCCGGAACTTTGGCCGGGGTCAGTGGCTTTCAGCTCAATTTCTCCAGTTCCGAGGTCTTCACCCCCGGCGACGAGCCCACGGTGCTGGTGGCGATGAATCCGGCGGCGCTCAAGATGAATGTCGGCGACCTGCGCCCCAACGGGGTGCTGATCGTCGATAAGGAAGGCTTCACCGAAGCTAACCTCAAGAAGGCTGGCTACAAGAGCAATCCGCTCACCGACCATTCGCTGGACAAGTTCCAGCTCTTCGAGGTCGAGGTTAGCCGCCTGACCACGCTAGCGCTGCGTGATCTGAAGCTCAACACCCGTGCCGTTCATCGCTCGCGCAACTACTTCGTCCTGGGGTTGGTGAGCTGGCTATTTCAGCGCCCGACCCAGTCGGTTATCGATTATATCGAGCGGCGCTTTCGCAAGACGCCCGAGCTGGTCGAGGCCAACCTGCGCGCCTTCAAGGCCGGCTTCAATTACGGCGAGAATACCGAGGCCTTCGCGAGCGCCTACGAAGTCAAAGCGGCGCACATTGCGCCGGGTTTTTACCGCAACATCACCGGCAACATGGCCACCGCCCTGGGCTTCGTCGCTGCGGCCAACCAAGCCGGGCGGCCGCTGTACCTGGGCTCC